>CAJOIN010000014.1 GCA_905234515.1 uncultured Selenomonas sp. | reverse complement strand
GTATTTCTTGGCATTAGGGTTCTTGTTGGGGTCGGAATCATAGATGCCGTCAGTGCCCTTCTTGGCCATCAGGATCACATCTGCCTCAACCTCGGCAGCACGCAGAGCAGCAGTAGTATCCGTGGAGAAGTAAGGATTACCTGTACCTGCACCAAAGATAACCACACGGCCCTTTTCCATGTGACGGATGGCCTTGCGGCGGATATAGGGCTCTGCCACCTGACGCATCTCGATAGCGGTCTGGACACGGGTATCCACATCAATCTTCTCCAGGGCATCCTGCAGGGCCAAAGAGTTCATGACAGTAGCCAGCATGCCCATGTAGTCGGCAGAGGCACGGTCCATGCCCTTGGCGCTGCCAGAGAGGCCGCGCCAGATATTGCCGCCGCCCACCACGATAGCCACGTCCACACCGTGGTCGCGGATGACCTTGATCTGCTTGGGATGCCAAAGCCCTGGTCACCAGCCATGGACTCGCCGGACAGTTTCAGAACCACACGTTTATATTTAGCTGTTTCCAAAGCAAACCCTCCATCTATAAAATCTCACTATCTGCCATTATAACGCATTGTTCAGATTTTGTCGACTGACAAAATCTCCTATTGACGTTTCAACGATGTGAAGTGAGGGACACAGGTGTAGCATAAGCGGAACGTGTGAAATTTTTACGCAGGAAAAATTTCAAGTGAGGCGTTGCTATACCTGTGTTTCGAACGCCTTAGCATGCAAACAAAAAGAGGACACCCGTTAAGATGTCCTCTCATAAAAGGGATAGCCCCTTATTTCATCTGTGCAGCAACCTCTGCAGCGAAGTCCTCTTCCTTCTTCTCGATGCCCTCGCCCAGCTGGAAGCGGGTGAAAGCATTGACCTTCTCGCTGCCCAGCACGTCAGCAACAGTCTTGTCGGAATCCTTCACGAAGATCTGCTCGTTCAGGCAGACTTCCTTGTAGAACTTGTTGATGCGGCCCTCGACCATCTTGTCAACGATCTTCTCGGGCTTGCCCTCTTCCAGAGCCTGCTTGCGGAGCACTTCCTTCTCATGCTCCAGATCAGCAGCGTCTACGCCGCTGCGATCGATAGCCGTGGGGTTAGCAGCGGCAATCTGCATAGCCACATCGTGAGCCAGCTCATCGCTGCCGCCGGTGAGGTCAACCAGAACACCAATCTTGCCGCCCATGTGGATGTAAGAAGCAACCTGGCCAGCGCTCTCATAGCGAGCGAAACGGCGGAGGGAAATCTTCTCGCCGATGGTAGCAGTAGCCTCGATGAGCAGGTCGGAAACCTTCTTGCCCTCGATCTCGCTGTTGTTCAGGGCGTCAACATCACCGGAAGCAATCTTAGCCTCCACGATGTGCTTGGCAACCTTGGCCACCAGAGCCTTGAACTGGTCGTTACCAGCAGCGAAGTCGGTCTCGCAGTTAATCTCAACTACGCAGCCGCTCTTGGCATCCTCGGAAACATAAGCGCCCACAGCACCCTCTGCAGCCACGCGGCCAGCCTTCTTCTCAGCCTTGGCAATGCCCTTCTCGCGCAGGAAGTCGATGGCCTTAGCCATGTCGCCGCCTACCTCAGTCAGAGCCTTCTTGCAGTCCATCATGCCTGCGCCGGTGGTCTCGCGCAGTTCCTTTACCATAGCAGCAGTAATTGCCATTTATATTTCCTCCCAACAAATAAATAACGGGGCAAGGGATAACGTCCCTTACCCCGTCTTGGTTTAACTGTCAAATATCAAGCGATATTACTCAGCAGCCTGAGCCTCGCTGGCATCGGAGCCCTGACGGCCTTCCAGCACAGCGTCAGCCATCTTGGCAGTCAGCAGGCGCACGGCACGGATAGCGTCGTCGTTGCCGGGGATGACATAATCGATCTCATCAGGATCGCAGTTGGTGTCAACGATAGCCACGATGGGGATGTTCAGCTTGCGAGCCTCAGCCACAGCGATGCGCTCCTTGCGGGGATCAACCACGAAGAGGGCGCCCGGCAGCTTGTTCATCTCTTTGATACCGCCGAGGTAAGTCTCCAGCTTGTTCATCTCATGACGGAGAACCTGGACTTCCTTCTTAGTGAGGACCTCAAAAGTGCCGTCCTCTTCCATAGCCTCCAGCTCCTTGAGACGTGCAACACGCTTCTGGATGGTCTGGAAGTTGGTCATCATGCCGCCCAGCCAACGCTCGTTGACATAGAACTGGCCTGCACGCTCAGACTCCTCACGGATAGCTTCCTGAGCCTGCTTCTTCGTGCCCACGAAGAGCACGGACTTGCCTTCCTCTGCAACGCTGCGCAGGAAAGCATAAGCCTCGTCGATCTTCTTCACGGTCTTCTGGAGGTCAACGATGTAGATACCGTTGCGCTCGGTGAAGATGTAGCGGGCCATTTTCGGGTTCCAGCGACGAGTCTGATGACCGAAGTGGACACCTGCCTCGAGAAGCTGTTTCATAGAAATAACTGACATAGTGGTGCACCTCCTGTTTTGTACTTCTGCTGCCCTCATCCTCCGCGTCACCGCCGCTTTTGGCGGCACAGTACGGCTATCGGATCAGCATGTTTATTTTTACACCGTGAAAAAGTATATCATAAGCCCAGGAACCTTGGCAATATGTTTTTTATATTTTTTCTGCCGACTTATCTTTTGGCAGTTTCCGGCCAGCCGGACCGTGCTTCGTCAAAAGCTTCCATATAATGAGCCAGGTCATGCAGCAGCTTCTCAGGTTCCAACGGCTTGGTGAGGTGGCTGTTCATGCCCACCGCCTTTGATTTTTCCGCATCCTCCCGGAAGGCGTTGGCAGTAAGGGCCAGGATAGGCACTGCCTTGCTGTCCCTACGAGGCATGGCCCTTATGAACTTGGCCGCCTGCAGGCCGTCCATCACAGGCATGCGGATATCCATCAGGATAGCATCGATGCTGCCTATATCCGAATCATTGAAGATTTCTATGCCAATCTGGCCATTCTCTGCCAGGATCACCGCCATGCCCTCATCTTCCAGCAAAGTCTTGGCCAATTCCTGATTGAGGGCATTATCCTCGCAGAGCAGCACCCGCCGCCCCTCAAAGAAGCCTTTGGGGATATCCTCATTGCCCTTGCCTGGCAAAGGAGCCATGACCTGCTCCATGTAGAACTCCACCTTGAACTCCGTGCCCTCGCCTACCTTGCTTGACACCTCTATGCTGCCTCCCAGCATATCCACCAGCTGCTTGGCAATGGCCAGCCCCAGTCCCGTGCTCTGCACAGGCAGCCTTTGCTCCTGGGCAAAGGGCTCGAACATCTTGGGCAGGAAAGACTCTTCCATGCCGATGCCCGTATCCTTCACGCTTATGCGGCACTTCCTGCGCGCTCCCTGCCTCTCCGGCAGGCACTCGGCAGAGAAAGTCACCGTCCCATCCACATTAGTGAACTTCACTGCATTGGAAAGGAGATTCAGGAACACCTTGTTGAGCTTCAGGGCATCCACCTTCACTGTACCCATGTCGGCCAGGCTTCCTCTGGTCTCAAAATGGATGCCTTTGCTTTCTGCCATAGAGCTGATAGTCGTCAGCAGTGCATCAAACATAGTTTCTGCCTCAAGGATTTCTTGCTCCATACGCAACTTGCCGGCAGAAATACGGGACAGCTCCAACGTGTCATCTATAAGACTTTGCAGAAGTTCCGCCGACTTGAGGATTTTTTGCAAGTAATTCTGCACCTTCTCCATATTATTAGAAGCTGCTGCCAGGCGGGCAAAGCCCAAGATGCCGTTCAAAGGCGTGCGCATATCATGGCTCACATTGGAAAGAAAGGCGGTCTTGGCCCGGTTGGCCATTTCCGTACGCTTGAGGGAAGCCAGCAGCCTGTCATTGAGTTCCACGATTTTCTGCTGCTGGCGATACTCCTCGGTAACATCCTCAAAGCTGCCCACCAACCCTACAATCTCGCCATTTTCGATCAGGGGACTCTTGCTGGCTACGATATCCCGCATCTCTCCATGGCTCAGGCATTTGCCACGCACCCGATGGGTTGAGTGGCCTGTCTCCAAAACCCACAGCTCGTCATTCTTATAAGGTCCGTCCTCCTCATGCCAGCCCATGTCCTCATCGGTCTTGCCTATGATGACAGACTCACTGGGAAAGCCATAGTACTCCAGGAAAGCCTTGTTGGCCCCCAGGAACCTGCGGTCCTTGTCCTTCCAGAAAATGCCAATTGGGGTAGTCTCCAGGATCTTGTCCAGGAGCAGGTTCATGTGTTTCTGCTCTGCCCGGCGCCGCTCATTCTGCTCATGCTCATTGGCCACATCCATAAGGCTGCTGTAAAAAAGCCTGCCACCTTCCGGCAGATTAACCTGCACCGTATGGCAGATGACCCAGACGTAGGTGCCATCTGGTCGAAGCATTCGGAAACTCAGCCGCCACTGCTCTTCACCATTATCCAAAGCCCTGTGGGTAGCCTGTATGATCCGCTGGGTGTCCTCAGGGTGTGTCACCAAATCCAGCGACTGTGACAAATAACGGCAAGCTGCCTCTTCCTCCAGCTTGAGAAAATCACAAAGTCCCTTGGAAACCTTCAGACACTGCCCGCCCTCGTCCTCCTCATATGAATAAATGAATATCGGCACCGGCAGTGCTGCCATGCCCTCCCATTCCATTGCCATCGTCCATCCCACCTTGTTCTTCTGTCAATAACTATATTCAAAGTCCATTATTCCAAATACTTCCCGATAGGCAAAATATTTCTTTTGTAGTATTCTGCCCCAACTGCCAAAATGCCTGCCAGCGCAAAAGAAAAAACGCACCTGCCAGACGACAGATGCGGTATGTATACAGAATTAAAGCAATTTGGTCACCAGGACAATCAAGGGCAAAGCAATCAAGGTTCTTTCGATGAAGATTAGGAAGAGCCGTTTCATATCCAGCCCCACATCGCTCTTGACGATGATGCTGCCCACCTCCGTGAGGTAAATGATCTGCACCAGCGAAAGGGCAGCCACCACAAAGCGTGTGGCATAAGGCAGGTCGGTACTGGTGATCAGGGCAGGGATGAACATGTCGATAAAGCCCACCAAAGTGGCAGGAGCAATCTGGAAGGCTCCCTCTACTCCCAAAAGCTGCATATACATGCCCATGGGATAGGCCAGCCAGTGGAAAATGCTCGTTTCATTCACCAGGATTGAACCAATGGTTCCCCAGGCGACCACCACAGGGATAAGGTCAAAGATTATGCCCAGGGTCATGGCCGTGGCCTGCTCGAATGCCTTCCTGAAACTGAATTCACCGGCCCGCTCCAATGCCGCCCTGAAAGCCCAGCGCAACAGCGTGGCCTCCGGTGGCACTTCCTCCGCCAGACGCTTCTCCCCCCGATAGTCATTGGGCACCGCAGCCAGCGGAAACAGTCTGACGCCGATAACCGCCAAAAGGAGGCCAATAGCAGTAACGGAAGCGTAAAGCAGCAGGAAGTGGTCAGCCACCTTCAAGGTCTCCGCCACCACCAGGCAGAAGGGAATGGATACCAGGGAGAAGTTGGTCATAATGCAAGCTGCTTCCCGGCGGCTGTAGAAGCCCCCCTGATATTGCCCCGCCGTAATCAGCACAGCGGTATTAGAAGAAGAAAGCCAGGAAGCAATGAGGTCCACGGAAGCCCGGCCAGGCACATGGAACAGGGGCCGTACCAAAGGCTTCAGCAGTATGCCCACAAACTCCATAATGCCTGAGTCCGTCAGGAAGGGCAGGATAAAGCTCAAGGTCACAGCCAGGGCAATGAGGGTCTGCCCAAGCCCCATCATACTGCCGCCTACGTCATCACCGATAACCCACGCAGGTCCAACACCGAAGAATACTCCCAGAGCAATCAGCGCCGCCACCAGCCGGGTCAGAAGATAGACCTTGGAGACACAGGCAATTTCCCTGAGCAATTTATGGCCGCCGCTCTTTGATGGCTTCATAAAAAGCCCACCCAGGGCCAGTACTGCCGCCGCCACCACCAGGCACACCAGCAGCCATGGCAAATTAGCCCCAATCCACTTGTCCAGCATATCCGTCAGCACACTCAACGGGGTATTGAACCCCTCCCCGCCTCCCAAGGGGAACAGGAACATCAAGAGACCGAAGAGTGAGCAGCCGACAAACTTCATGATGCTGCTTCGACGGTTTATCCCCGAGGACGTTAACTCCATATCCATAATCAAACTCCTTGCCTTATTTATTATGGTTTCTTTTGATTTCATCATTATGTGTACAGACACCCTCACCATAATAGGAGGAGACTGTCCTTTTGTCAAGGACTTTTCGAATATTTATAGCCCATATATGAATATTTATCCATAAAGCGGATTTTTATGCGACAAACTCCGTGCAAGACGATGTCTTGCACTACGCCCTTACACGAAAACAACCAATCAATCTGCGTCCTCCGGACTTGATTTCTTGTGTTTTCATAGTAAAAAGGACGCCCCCAAGATAAGGGGACGTCCTAAATTTCAGTATGGGATTCTGGCAGATTACATCATGCCGGGCATGCCGCCGCCCATGCCGGGAGCAGGAGCCGGAGCTTCCTTCTCAGGCTTGTCAGCTACCAGGGTCTCAGTGGTGAGAACCATAGCTGCGATGGAAGCAGCGTTCTGGAGAGCAGAACGGGTAACCTTGGCAGGATCAACAATACCAGCCTGAATCATGTCAACATAGGTGTTGTCCACAGCGTTGAAGCCGATGCCGTCGCCAGCCTTCTTCACGTTCTCGACAACTACGGAACCCTCGAGACCAGCGTTGTCAGCAATCTGACGGACCGGCTCCTCGATGGCACGGCGCACGATGTTCACGCCAACCTTCACATCGCCCTCGCACTCGATCTTGTCGAGAGCCGGGAGGATGTCGATGAAGGTGGTGCCGCCGCCAGCCACGATGCCTTCCTCACGGGCAGCACGGGTAGCATTGAGGGCATCCTCGATGCGGTACTTCTTGTCCTTCATCTCAACTTCGGTGGCAGCACCGATCTCGATGACAGCTACGCCGCCAGCCAGCTTAGCAAGGCGCTCCTGGAGCTTCTCCTTGTCGAAGTCAGAAGTAGTAGCCTCAATCTGCTTCTTGATCTGGTCAACACGGCTCTTGATAGCATCCTTGTCGCCAAAGCCGTCCACGATGGTGGTGTTGTCCTTGGTGGAACGAACCTGGCGGGCACGGCCGAGATCTTCAAGGGTTACGCTGTCCAGCTTGCGGCCCAGCTCTTCGCTGATGACCTGGCCACCGGTGAGGATAGCAATATCCTCCAGCATAGCCTTGCGACGATCGCCGAAGCCAGGAGCCTTCACAGCCAGAGCCTTGAAGGTGCCGCGGAGCTTGTTCACCACGATGGTAGCGAGAGCTTCGCCGTCCAGATCCTCAGAGATGACCATGAGCTGCTTGCCCTGCTTCACAACCTGCTCCAGGATGGGCAGAATATCAGCAATAGCGGAAATCTTGCGGTCGGTGATGAGGATGTAAGGATCATCCAGGACAGCTTCCATCTTGTCCGTATCAGTAACCATGTAGGGGGAGATGTAGCCGCGGTCGAACTGCATGCCCTCTACCACGGAGAGGTTGGTGTCCATGGACTTGGACTCCTCAACGGTGATGACACCGTCCTGGCCCACTTTCTCCATAGCATCAGCAATCAGCTGGCCAACTTCCTCATCAGCGGAGGAGATAGTAGCGACCTGAGCGGTAGCAGCCTTGCTCTCGATGGGCTTAGCCTTGGCCTGGATTTCCTCCACCAGAGCCTTCACAGCCTTTTCGATACCCTTCTTCACGATCATGGGGTTAGCACCAGCCACCACGTTACGCATGCCCTCATGAATCATAGCCTGAGCCAGCAGGGTTGCAGTAGTGGTACCGTCACCAGCGATATCGTTGGTCTTGGTAGCAACTTCCTTCACCAGCTGAGCGCCCATGTTCTCGAAGGGATCTTCCAGCTCGATATCGCGAGCAATGGTCACACCATCATTGGTGATGGTGGGAGCACCGAACTTCTTGTCCAGCACCACGTTGCGGCCCTTAGGTCCAAGGGTAACCTTTACAGCGTTGGCCAGAGCGTCAACGCCACGGCCAAGAGCACGGCGTGCTTCTTCATCAAACAAAATCTGCTTTGCCATTTATATTACCTCCAAAGGTTCTAGTCTCTTACAGAACAGCCAGGATGTCACTCTCGCGGATAACAAGATAATCCTTGTCATCAACCTTGACCTCAGTCCCGGAATATTTAGAGAAGAGGATGTCGTCGCCAACCTTGACTTCCATGGCAGCGCGCTGGCCGTTATCCAGAAGCTTGCCTGCGCCCACAGCTACAACTTTGCCCTTCTGGGGCTTCTCCTTAGCCGTGTCCGGCAGCACAATGCCGCTGGCAGTCTTGACATCGCCCTCGGAAACTTCAATAACAACTCTTTCGCCCAATGGCTTAATCATAGATATCTTCCTCCCATATAAAATATACAAGATTCAATCTGTTAGCACTCACTAACCTCGAGTGCTAACCACAGGTATTATGATAACCCTTGAACATCAAAAAGTCAATAAGTAATATTAAAAAAGTCAAAAAAACAAAGAGCCCTTCCGCAGAAAAGCTCTCTTACTTCTTTGTATTGTTTATGCTTTGCCACCAGTGGCCTTGATAATGGCTTCCGCCACGGATTTCACAGTCAGCCGCTTGTACATGGCATAACGCTGGATGCGGCGGTGAGCCTCCTGCTCGCTCATATGATGCTTCTTCATAAGGATGCCCTTGGCCTGGTCCAGAATCTTGCGCAGAGCCAGAAGATCCCTGAGCTCCTCTGTTTCCTGTCTGAGTGCCTGGGCCTCCTGCCAGCGGGCCAGAGCCACAGCCAATGCCGCCAACAGTTCCTCGTCCCCGATAGAATCCGGCAGACAGCCATAAATACCTGCCCGTGCCGCCTGGAAAGCCATCGCTCCCGTGAGACTGCCCAAAAGTATTACCGGAGCTGTCTCAGCCAGCTTCTTGACAAGGACAAAATCCTCTTTCTCCCCTTGCCAATGCAGGAGAATGACCCCGGGCTTATCCTCCCTGAGGTGCGCCAGAGACTCTGCCAAATCCTTAGCCTCCCCAGCCAGCTGCCAGCCTGCCCTTTTCAGCAGGCTCCTAAAGCGGATACGCAAGCGGTATTCCTGTTCCACAATCATAATACCGGGCAATTCCTGTGGCATAAACATCCCTATCCTTTGCTGCAGAAAAACTTAGTCCGTAAAACAAAATCACTTATCCGTCAGGGTAAGCCCCGGCACGGCATTCAAATAATGGTCGCTGTAAATCCCTGCCTGGGCCTGATAATAGCCTCGGCAGGCAATCATGGCGGCGTTGTCCGTGCAGAGGATTCTGCTGGGATAGGAAAACTTCACACCCTGTTTCTCGGCTTTCTCCCGAAGTCTTGCTTCAAGGCCGCTATTAGCGGCCACGCCTCCCGCCAGCACCAGGGTATCCCGGCCAGCCTCGGCTACCGCCTCAAAGGCCTTGCGGGTAAGCACTTCAATCACCGAATGCTGGAAAGAAGCTGCCACATCTGCCTTATTCAGTTCATGCCCCTTCATCTTTTCGCTGTTGATATAGTTCAGCACCGCCGATTTCAGGCCGCTGAAGCTGAACTCATAATTCCCCTCTTCCTCCAAGGCACGGGGAAAATCGATAGCCAAGGGGTTCCCCTCCTTGGCCAGGGCATCAATACGGGGACCACCGGGATAAGGCAGCCCCATGACACGGGCAATCTTGTCAAAAGCTTCCCCCGCCGCATCATCACGGGTCTGTCCCATCATGCGGAACTCATTATAGCCACGCACATCCACCAGAGCAGTATGCCCGCCAGACACCACCAGGGCCATGAAGGGAGGCTCTAACTCCTGCTCCGACAGGAAGTTGGCAAAGATATGCCCCTCCAGATGATTCACCCCAATAAGGGGTACATCAAGAGAATAGGCCAGGGATTTCGCAGCGGAGACACCCACCAGCAAAGCTCCCACCAGCCCAGGGCCATAGGTAACAGCTACCTGGTCAATATCCTTCAGCTCCACCCCAGCCTCACGAACAGCCTCATCTATGACGGGCATGATATTCACAATATGCTTGCGGGAAGCAATCTCGGGCACCACGCCGCCGAATTTTTGGTGAATGGGGATCTGGGTGGAGATAATGTTGGAAAGAATCTCCCTCCCTCCCCGCAGCACGGCTGCTGAAGTTTCATCACAGCTTGACTCAATGCCCAGAGTCAATATCCCGCTCATATCTTTACTTTCCATTAAAGCTCCTAATATATCAAATCTTCGTATTCCACATGATGATGGCATCTTCGCCGTTATCATGGTAATAGCCGGGACGCCGCCCAGCTTCCTTGAAACCGAACTTGCGATAAAGGGCCAAGGCTGGCGCATTGGAAGGACGAACCTCCAAGGTCATGGCTGTGCCCCCTTTTTCCTTTACCAATTCTATCAGCTTGGCCAGCATCTCCGTACCCACACCCTTGCCTCGGTAGGCCGGGGACACTGCCACATTGGTGATCTGCCCCTCGCCGCACAGGATCCAGCAGCCCAAATATCCTATGATCTGGTCTTCTTCTGACAAATCCTGGTCCAGCACCAGCAGATAGAGGGTGTTCTCATTGGCTGCCTCACGCCAAAAGGACTCCCGGGACCAGGGCACGGCAAAGCAGGCCTTTTCCACCTTTTCTACTGCCTCTGCATCCTCAGGCACCATTTCACGAAAGGCTAATTTCATAAACCTGCACCCTCACCTTTTGCCTCAGGATGACGTTTTTCCCACAAGACTTCTGCCTCACTGCGCCTTATGTAGACAGGCTCCATATCCATCACATTGCCTTCATGGCCTGCTGCCAGCTCCCTAAGTCCCAGCATAGCCACACAAGCCGCACGGGGCATAACTGTATGAGCCGGTGCCAGGGTTACATTCCCCGGCAGTTCCAGCTTACCCGCCACCTTTTGGGGAATAACATCCCCAAGCAGGATAATCTGTTCATCCAGTTCCCCGCAGGAAGCCAGGATATTGGGCAGACTTTCCACGGAAATATCCTCCAGCACCTGCAGCTTTCCCTGCTCCCAGCGAAAACTCTGCCTGTAAGCGTTGCCCTTCTGAGCATCCAGCAAGGGCATCAGGCGTACCCCCGGCACGGGATAATGCCACGCCAAGGCTTCCAGGGTGGACACCCCCACCAGAGGCAGCCCCAAGGCGTAAGCCATGGACTTGGCCGTTGCCAATCCTATGCGCAACCCGGTAAAGGAACCGGGGCCTATGCTTACGGCAATGCCTTCCAACTCTTTTTTTTTCACTCCCGCCATGCGGATGACCTGCTCGATGTGTGGCAGCAGGGTTTCCGAATGGGTCAAACGAGCCTGCATCGTCAGCTCGGCAAAAAGTCGCTTCTCCGATGCCACAGCCACACTTGAAACCTGGGTGGCTGTATCAATGGCCAGTATTGACAAAGGTCTCCAACTCCTTCAAAAATTCCTCATTACGCTCGCCTGTGCAGGAGAAAGCCAGCTGGCGTCCCTTTTCCGAAGTACGCTCAATGCTGACCTTGATATAATCCTCAGGCATCGATTCCGGGAACTTGTCTGGCCACTCTATGACCACAATGCCCTCAGGTTCCTCTGTATACTCATAGAAACCTATTTCATCCAGTTCCTCCTCCGTCTCCAGACGGTAGAGGTCAAAATGGTAAATAGGGCAAATCCCTTCATATATATTCATCAGATTGAAGGTCGGACTGGTGACTTCCCCCTCTACGCCCAAAGTCTTGGCCAGACTCTGCACAAAGAGCGTCTTCCCCGCCCCCAGATCACCTTCCAGGCACAGCACGGTTCCCTCGCGGATTTTCTGCCCCAGTTTATTGGCTAGATCGGCAGTTTCCTCGGGAGAATTGGTTGTACACGTAAACATAATTTTTTATCTCTCCTATTTATTCGACAGTGACATCAGTCTCTATTCAATTTCCTATTGTAGCACAACTCCCCCTCTAAAGCCATTCATAAGCAGTAATAAAATGTTCGTAAAACCTATTTTTATGTTGAAATTTTCTGACCTTTATTATATAATTAAAATCGTAGCAACAAAGCCACACTGTAAGGAAAGCAGGTTATCATTTTGTGTATTTTTTAGGAGGATGCCAAATGAAAAAATTCGTCTGCACCGTCTGTGGTTATGTACATGAGGGCGATGCGCCGCCGGCCCAGTGCCCCATTTGCAAGGCACCGGCTGACAAATTCACCGAACAGACCGGAGACCTGATTTTTGCCGATGAGCACCGCATTGGCGTGGCCAAAGGTGTTGATGAGCGCATCATCGAAGGCCTGCGCATGAATTTCACCGGGGAATGCTCCGAAGTGGGCATGTACCTGGCCATGAGCCGCCAGGCTGACCGGGAGGGCTATCCCGAAGTTGCCGAAGCTTACAAACGCTATGCCTGGGAGGAAGCAGAGCATGCGGCTAAGTTCGCCGAGCTCTTGGGAGAAGTCCTTACCGACAGCACCAAGAAAAATCTGGAGATGCGCATTGATGCCGAACACGGTGCCTGCGCCGGCAAGAAAGAGCTGGCAACCCTGGCTAAGCAGCTCAACCTCGATGCCATCCATGACACTGTTCATGAGATGTGCAAGGATGAAGCACGCCATGGCTGTGGCTTCAAGGGTCTCTATGATCGCTATTTCGGCAAATAAATAAACGGGCATAAAGAAAGGGGCGTCCCCGCAGGAGGGACGTCCCTATTTTCATGCCCGCGTTAAAGCAGCGAAGCAGGATCAAAACCTGAATTCTTTATATTGAAGAGCAGCATACTGTCATCCACTACTCCGTCTATCTGTATCTCCGGGCTCTCATAAAGATCAGTCTCATAGGGCTTCGCCAACATATGCTCATACTCGTTTGCAAACATCACCAAGGTGGGCCTGTCCGTCCTGCCAAACTCCACCTGCTTCACTATACCGTAGCCCGCCAATGTCTTTACTACCGTACCCACAGGATAGATAGCCACATTGCTGAAAAAGAGCTGCAGAAGTTTTTTATCAAACTGTCCTTCCGAACAGTTCACCATGATATGGTAGGCCACAGCAGGAGAATATGCCTTCTTGTAGGGCCTGCTGCTGGTAAGGGCATCATACACATCCGCTATAGCGGAGATACGGCCATACAGATGTATTTCCTTATCCTTACGCCTGCCAGGATAACCAGTGCCGTCTATATGCTCATGATGCTGCAGGGCCACAATCCCCAGCGTATGGGCATTAGGCAAAGCCATGGCACGAATCTTGCTAAAGCCTGCCTCTGGATGATGCTTGATGATATCAAACTCATTCTTGGTAAGCCTGCCCGGCTTGTTGAGAATTTCCGGGGGCACAATGATCTTTCCCAAGTCATGGAGAAGCCCCCCCACTGTCAATTCCTGCACCTCGTCCGGCGACAAATTAGCCAGCTTCCCAAGCATGCCGGAAAGCATAGCCACGTTAACACTATGGGCAAAGGTATATTCATCATGGACGCGTATATCAGTCAGCTGCACCAGATTGTTACTCCGGGTGGCAATATCCGTCACCATAGCAGCGGCAGCCTGGGACAAGGGCTCGAAATCAAAGGTGCCCTCATACCTCACCTGGGTGAAAACATCATATACGCGCCTTATCGCCATGACCCTGGTCTTTTCCGAAAGTATATCATCCGGTGGCAGGAGCTTCACTTCCGAAGCATAGCTCAGCACATGCAGGTCATTTATCCCCAAGTGCAGGAGCTTGTCAATATATGCTTTTGTCAACTCCGTGCCCTTGGTCAGATAGCTGGCCCCGCTGGAATTATAAATGCTTTGGGCCGTAATCATCCCAGGACGTAATTTATTCAATGGTAAATCAATCATCCTGTTTTCCTTCCCAAATCAAAGAGTCATATAAGCCGCCTGACATACAAACAGACCTTACTGTGATGCCTTCTCAACCAAGTCCTTGACACTGTCCGAGATACGGTTGTCACTCATGGAGCCCTTGACTATATTCATCTGCTCTTCGGAAAGAGCTTCCTCTTCTTCCGACGAAGCCTGGGCCACCAGATCCTTGACACTGTCTGAAATGCGGTTGTCACTCATGGAGCCCCGCACCACATCCATCTGCTCAGCCGTCAAAGCCGGCTCTTCCTCCTCTTTCTTGTCGGCAGACTTTTCTTCCTGCTCTTCCTCATCCGGGCGCACCTCACCTGTGTTATAGAGAATGTGCTTGCCTTTGTATTTGAATATCTCCTTCATAGCCGCGCGGGCACAACAGCCCCGCTTCACCTCCCATCTGATAAAACTATGGGCCAGTGGTTATCAACTGGAAAAAACACACTATTATCTTACGGAGATAATTCTACAAAGTGTCTTATTATCCTCTTTTCCCAATGTCAATTAGAGAAAAATGCCCTACTCTAAAAGATGTAGTCACTTTATAAAAAACACAGAATATACCGTCATCCTCAGATAAACAAGTATACATGTACACAATTACACTTCTTGCGCAAGATGTGTTATTATGTAGTCGTTGAGCAAGAACATGTATGTTTGAGGAGGAAACCATTATGACAGGTTATCAGTTGGCACTTACTGACGAGGCTTTTCTCAATTCTGACGGCGCAGTAGCTTTGGCACCCATCCGCTATGGCAAGCAGATCTTCATGGATAAAGATTCTGCTGAGACCGCAGCTGAGGAGTGGCGCGACAGAGAGGGGCTGTCCGGCTGGGACCGCAACCGTGTACGCCTGCAGGCAGTAGAGATAATCCGTGAGGAATCCACTGCTCCCTACATCGCAACTTTCGATGGCGAAATGCCCATGCCCCGTATGCTGTAAAAAACCTTCTTTTATAAATAATCCGTCTGGAAATTTTCAGGCGGATTATTTATTTATGACATCCAGCACCAAAAAGGGACGGCCTGCTTAGACCGTCCCTCATTTTATGCTATTCTTCCTGCCTTGACTGCAATTGCTTGATGCCTGACTGAAATTCTTCCATGGTAAGGTCAAAATAACTTAACTCCCCCAGGATATCATAAACCTCCTGCTGGGAAGAAGCCTGCTCAATCCTTTCAACCAGCGCCTCTTCTGTCAGGGCATGAAAAAGCATATGTTCAATTTCCTCTATACTTCTTGCCAAAGGTATGCTCCTTTTTATGGCAAAGCCAGCTATTACACTGCCTCTGTATTTTCTTCCTCATATTCCGAAGCGCGAGATTCCTTCTGCTCCTCCCAAATGACGGTAGGAGCAATCTCAAAGCCGTTGAATCTGGTGGCACTCACCGTGGAATAAGCACCGATATCCGTCACCAGTACCTTGTCCCCGATTTTCAGACGGGGAGCCTCGAAATCGCTGTAGAGCACATCGATGCCATCACAGCTGGGGCCCCCGAAATAGGAGGGCTGCTTCTTCCCCTTGCCAAAGCAATGCAAGGGATAAGTCCAATGATCATAAATAATGCCAGAGAACGCCCCGTAGATGCTTTCATCCAGGATATACCAAGGTTTTTCCCCACGGAACTTAGTGCCGATAACAGAAGCCACCAGGTTCACTGCCGTACCGCACATATAGCGTCCCGGCTCCGTCCAGACGTCAGTGTCAGGGAACAGCCTGTCAATCTGCTTGTTGATGGACTCCATCATGGCTGCCAGATCGATGCCCAGGCCATCGGCAGAGGGAACAGGGAAACCGCCCCCGATATCCAAATCAGTAAGGTTCATGCCCTGACGCTTCGCTTCATCGAAAAGGCCACGGCAAACCAGCAGTGCCTCTTCATAAGCTGCCGTAGAAAGGGACTGGCTGCCCACATGGAAGCAAATGCCGATAGGATTCAGCCCAGCTTCCTTGGCCTGCTGCAGCAAAGGCAGCGCCTCCTCCAGGGGAGCACCGAACTTTGTGTTAAGATCCACCAGTGCTTTATTATTGCGCACGCTGACCCGCACCAAGACATCCGCACCCGGCAGGGCCTCAGCCATCTTCGCAATCTCTGACTCATCATCAAAGGTCATGCGGCTTACACCACAGGCTGCTGCCATGCGCAAGCCACGCTGATCCTTGACTGGATTGGCATAAATCATACGAGAGCCAGGCACCCCCAGCTCATGGAGCTGCTTCATTTCCCCTGCCGAAGCAACGTCAAAGCAGGAGCCTAAAGAAGCCAGACGCTTCAAAATCCCCGTGGTAGGATTGGCCTTCATGGCATAATAAATGCCTGCCCGCGGCATATGCCGCCTCATAAATCTATAATTCTCCTCCACCTTATCAAGTGAAGCCACCATAAACGGCGTAGGAATACGTGCTGCCAAGTCATTCATCTCTTGCTCGGTCAGTCTAAAGCTGGTCATAACACAACCCTTCCTTTTATTTAGAATCTTAGCCTATGATAGCAGATTAAACTTTCCTTGTAAACATAAGTTTGTATATGTATACATTAAAATACAAATCCTGCAAAACCCTCCACGAAGGGGCCATAGAAAGGCAGGCTGCTGTGTGATATACTGAAAGCACTGCAAATATGCAATCAAGCAACCACAAGTGTTATTCATAATAATGTAGAAATAGGTGTTTTAATGGAAAATCCATATCTTGCCGAAGCCCAGGCCCTCCTGCGCAAATACTACGGCTACCAGGACTTTCGCCCGGCCCAAAGGCCTGTGGTGGAAAGCCTGCTGTCCGGGGCTGACACCCTGGCCATTATGCCCACAGGGGCAGGCAAAAGTATCTGTTTCCAGGTTCCCGCCCTGGTTTTCCCAGGACTGACCCTGGTCATCTCCCCTCTCATCTCCCTTATGAAAGACCAGGTAGATGCCCTCTCTGAGCAGGGAGTGCCTGCCACCTATATCAACAGCCAGCTTACCCTGAAGGAATCCACCGCCCGCTTTGAGGCCATTGCCCAAGGGCGCTACAAGCTGGTGTACGTGGCCCCGGAGCGGCTGGACACCAACTACTTTCAATATATAATTGAGCGTCAGGAAATCTCCATGGTGGCGGTAGACGAGGCTCATTGCTTGTCACAGTGGGGCCACGACTTCCGCCCCAGCTACCGTCAGATTGCCCCCTTTATTGCAGG
>CAJOIN010000013.1:16850-20446 GCA_905234515.1 uncultured Selenomonas sp. | reverse complement strand
TGTTAGAGCCAGTAGAGGTAGCAAAATACAATTTTCTTCGCTTGCCCTGCTATGAAAAATGGGGTATCGCCATGCGTGAGGATTCGCCTCTCGCCCAAAAAGAAGCAATTACCACAAAAGACATACAGGGGCTGCCCATCATCATCCCGCGGCGTACCATCGTCATCGAGGAAATTTCCAGATGGTTGGAGGTTGAGGAAAATAGACTTAATATTGTTGCCTCCCACAATCTACCCACCAACGGGTTGCTTCTTGCAAAACAAGGCATTGGATACCTCATTTGCGTCGAGGGAGCCTTTACCATACGCCCAATGCCCGGTCTTTGCTTTCGTCCGTTTCTGCCGGAGCGCGTCACTGGACATGTGCTGGCTTGGAAGAAAAACCACGCCCTCTCCCAGGTAACGCAGCGTTTTTTGGAGTTTGTACGGAGCAAAATGGCCAACAACTGAAGCGATGGAAGTTTTGGGGCTTATACCGTGAACGGAAAAATTTTGTGAACCAATCCATAGTTATTACGCGTTTAAAAGCCCCTTGAATGAATCGCACGGTCAAGAGCCATGCCTCCATACTATACCAGTCAATTCCCATTTTATACCAGCACCGCCATAAAAGTTCAGTACCTTCAACCTAACGCATCTGCCTGTTCTTAGAATAATTGAGGAAATTATTCCGTTTTTATCGGCTGTGCAATTATCCATGGTTGACTGCGTTGTTTTTGGGGAAGCATGGAATGGTCGAACCACATCGAATAAAATTTTTCTCCATTCTGCACGACATATCCATCCTGGTTGTGATCACAGGTATCACAGGGATCAGCCATAATGAGCACATCATCCAAAGTAGATTTTGTTCCCAACGTGTCATAGCCAATAATAACCCGCCAATGTCCTCCCCACTCCACATTTTCAACCATAATAGGCACACCTTGGCTCAAGTTTTTCTGCACAAACTCCTTGAAAGCAGTATAAGTACCAAAACCAGGAGAATCTAAACTGCTCCTTACCTCCCAGCCAATCTTTTGAAAAAATTTTACCATGTTGAGTGGATTGGTTCCGATAGGATAGCCCTGTGTTTTCATTCCCTTAGCAAGACTTACCTCATCAAAATTCTTATTTCCGTAGTAATAAAGTACCGTTAACGCAGCCGCTGGGCCACAAGTGTATTCTGTTGTCTGCTGGTAAGTAGGATAGTTTCGAAGTATAGTCCTATTTTCGGTATTCGCCATCGTAAAATAATCATTTTCGCTGAAATAAATCGAATGTGGATGATTAATTTCTCTGGGCGCGGAAGATGCACCCTCCACTGAAGTTTCTATCCCCTCAGGGTATGGAATAACTTTCAGCACCTCTGCTGCCTCAATATGGGGCAGTATCTGTACCATCAAACCAACGGTAAATATGACAATAAGAAATGTTTTACGCATTTATTGAAACCTCCCTTTTTCCATCAAAAATGACGTGTAAATTGAGCCGCCTCCGGTGTCATCTTGCCGCCAGCAGGATAACCGGCTCCTCCGCGGAGAGAACATCCAGTTCGGCTTCGAGCACCGAGAGCATTTGCTCCCGCGCGGTCAGCCCCGACAAATCCAACTGTTTCTCGCCATAATAGGCAAACAGCAGCGGCAGTTCTTCGCCCACGGTGCCATAAGTGGCGGTTTCCTCAAACAGCGTTTCCAAGTCCGTTTTCAATTTGACCTTATTGGTGACGATTACGCCCACGCCTTCCCGCTGCAGAGTAACTACGCCGTTGCGGTCAATTACCCTTGCCATGTGTTTCTCGCTAGTGAACAGTCCCAGGAATTTTTTGCAGATACGTCCGTCAAAAACATGCCATTTGCCGGCAGCAGCGACTTCCGTTACGTCCTTGTCCGGCAGCCTGAGCGAATTTAGTGCGACCTGCCGAATTTCTGCGTCAGATAACTCCTTTGCCGCTGTATCACCCATTTTGAGTTCGGTAGCGCCTGTTGCCGTAGCCCTTAAAATGTTGGTTTTCTTATCATATTCGATGGCGATTTCGACCGTGGCTTCTGCCGCCCCGGATTTCATGACCTGCTCCAGGGCTTCGTGACGGATAGCCTTCATATCGCCCTCTGTGGGATTCGTAACCGTGCGTTCCACCACTTCGCGCACCATGGCCATAGCCACGCCGATAGTGGAAATGATGGGGGCGTTTTTTACAATCTTCCACCGGACATTCATTTTTTTGCCCAGATATGGCACTACGACACCGCCGCTGCCGCCACCACCGGCCAGGCACAATAGTTCCGGCGAAAGATGGTATTCATCGCTCAGCCGCTTTACTATCGCCCCGATTTTTTCGGCTGCCTTGTCCATGGCGGCTTTGGCAGCTTCCTCGGCGGTAATGCCCAAAACATCCCCCAGGGCCTGCCAGGCTGCACGGACATTTTCTTTTTCGCTGCTGTACGCATAGTCTCCCTCAGGCACACTGCCTAAAAGGTTGGCGGCTCCGGCAAGGGTCAGTGATACCTTGCGTCCGTCTGCGCCGGTGACAATGGCGAAGGAGCGCTCATCATCTTTTAGCGGTGCCACCAGTTCCAAATGCGGCGATTCCAGTTTCGGCGAGAAAATCTCATAGGGCAGCCCCGCAATATGCGCACTGCGCGGGCCTACATCCGTTATCTTTCCGTCCTCCACGCGAATCATACTGCCCCCGGCCACCCCCAAAGTCCGCACATCCAATGAGGAAAGATAGGTTTTATGGCCGCCGATTTCACCATAGCGCACCATGACACGTCCGTCCTTTACCACAGAAATATCCGTGGACGTGCCTCCTGCCTCCAGAAAAATCCCATCCGAGAGTTTTTCATACATCAGGACACCTGCCACGCCGGCAGCCAGCCCCGAAAGCATGGTTAAAATCGGACGCCGCCGCACTTCGTCAATGGTCATGACACCGCCATCACAGCGCATAATCATAAGCGAGGCAGGAATTCCTGAACGCTTGACGCAAGCCTCCGTCATATCCGCCGTTTCCATCATGCGCGGAATCAGGCTGCCGTTTACCACAGCCGTCCTGGTCCGGACTTTCAGCCCGTAGAGCTTGGAAACCTCATGACCGCCCGTAGCATAAAGCCCCATATTCCGCGCCAGCTTCACCACAAAGCTTTCGTTGGCAGGGTCATCCACGCCATAAGCCTCCGTGGCCACAATGACCTCGGCACCGGCATCTTTCAGCTCTTTTATCTTGCCAGAGATTTCCTGTTCGTCAGCTTTAGCATCTGCCGTTTCCACAAAGGAATAAACGGTTTTCAGTTCCTTGCCCAAAGCCAGGGGGATATTGCCGATATCGCTGACGGTCTTTGCCCGTCCGGCTTCCAAACCGCTGCCCATGGCCAGAATCCCGGTGCAGGCCACATCGCCTTCCAACAGGGCATTGGTGGCCTGCGTGGTGCCATGGGCGATAAAGACCACTTCTTCGGGGGCAATGCCGTTCTTTTGCAGGATATTTTGCAGGACTTTGACGATGCCCTCAGCCACGCCCTCTTTGGCATCATGGGTGGTGGGGATTTTTTCCTGAGCAATGATCTCGTAGGTGGCGCTGTCAATTGCCACGGCATCGGTGAAGGTGCCGCCTAC
>CAJOIN010000013.1:0-16757 GCA_905234515.1 uncultured Selenomonas sp. | reverse complement strand
GTGGCATCCACACCGGCAAAACCGGCCAGCCAGGTATTATGGGAGTTGGTGGGGTCGGCAATCCCCTGCAGATAACCTACGCCCGAAAACATGCCATACAAAGCGGACGCCGGCAAGAAATTCAGATTTGTCAGGATGGTCGCAATCCCTGTCCCCATGCCATACATATTGAAGGGGCCACGGTAAAGTGCCGCCGGCGCGAGCAGCGTAAAGAAAATAAGCACGCCATAGAAGGAAGATGGCATAATCGCAGTCATCAAGGGATTCAAGATTTCTACGGCAGCCTGCTGGGTGGTCGCTGTCACCAGCATGCCAATCCCCATGAAAAGGAACAAAACCCCGGCCACATCCTTGATGCCATCCACCAGGGAACCTGTGAACAGGTTAATCGCCTTTGAAGGATGAACAAGCAGGGCCGCATAGGCAGAGGCGATGAAAAAGCCCAGTACCGCTGCCACCACCGGGTCAACCTTTCCCTCGGCTGGATTGCCCAGCCCCAAGGTGAAGTTGATCAAAGCGATGACCGCCAACGGCAGAATAGGCGTAACCAAAGCAGCGCTAGGAAGTGTCTGCTTTTTCTTGACCAGCGTTCCCGGCTTCTTATCAAGCAATTTCCCCAAAGTTTTCACCAGGCTGACCGGCACCGAAAGAAGCCCCCCTATAAATCCGCGCAGCAAGGCAAAAGCCGAGCCGCCATCATTATTCCCCCGCGGGATATTGATGACGATATACGCCGTTGTCACCGTCAGGGAAATGAGCGCCGCAGGAATAAAGTATTTCAACACCGCCTCGGCGCCAAAAATGCCAATGCCTGCCGCCGCCCCGGCAAAGTTCAGGGCACTGCCGGTCGTCATGCCCAGCAGAATCAGAATAACTGCATCCAGTGGCTCAACTCCTGCACTGGTCATAATGGGAATGGCAATGGAACCAATCATGATGATTGCCCCCAGACCGGTCATCCCTAAAAAAACAAAGGCCGTAGCCGCCGTCATCAAAGTCGCCAAAGCAATGGGCTTATCCCCGGAAAGCTCGGCGGCTTTTTTGATGATGGCATCAGAAATATTCGTCTTCTGAATCACCTTGGCAAACATGGCGCCAAAGACCACCAGCACGATAGGCGCGCTCAGGCGAAATGAACCTTTCACGACGATATTGCCTAGCCAGTCAAAAAAGGGCACACCGCAAATAAGGGCAATCCACGCCGCCATCAAAGGAAGCGCCAATAAAGTGGGCAACAGGCGCTTCACCATCAAGATGGCAAACAGCACAAAGCCCAATAAAAGTAACATCCCCGCAAAACTCATGTTCATTCCCTCCCGCTACATTATGTTCCCGGCACCAATGCTAAGTTGTTTTCACGCCCATTACCTCTGGTAAAAAATTCGTTGAAAACTGGCTTAATTCCTGCTTTAATGACTATTTTACACACCCTGCAGACGGTACGCTGTACCATACAAACGGCACACTCCATATTTACAGCCCACTTGGAGGCGCACAGTCACCAATCTTAGTTCTGTAAATCTCGTATTTTACGGTTATATCACCCCCGTGAAAGTTAGCTTGACTCGTATATCAACATGGGCAATCACGCTTAAATTATCTGAGGGCTTCAGTCGCCCCTTTCCATCACTTATAACTCTAATTGGCATGATTGCCAGCTTTTTGTTCTTAGCAAAAGCTCTAAAATCCATCCCGGCGTATTCCCATCAAAAGAGCACGGAGAATAACATTTTCATCCTTGCTGTCAATGCGGAAATATCTCCGCCCCCCCCCATTCTGAAACGTGCGCCGCCGGGCGCACCAAAAAATGCCCCCAGATTCAATGAATCCAGGGGCATATAACGCATCGAAAACATGTTCAAACTTTTTCCAGCCCTGCCACCGCATAGGCAGAAATACCCTGCTCTGTGCCAGTGAAGCCAAGCTTCTCCTCTGTAGTGGCCTTGACATTCACTTGATTCCGTTCCACCCCCAACACCCGGGCAATATTATCGTTCATTTGAGAGATATAATCCTTCAGCTTGGGGCGCTGAGCCACAATGGTAGCATCCACATTGCCCACTACATAGCCCTTCTCCTTGAGCAGCTCCACCACATGGGCAAGCAGCTTCATGCTGTCCGCCCCGGCATACTTAGGGTCCGTATCGGGAAAATGCCTGCCAATATCCCCCAATGCCGCCGCCCCCAGCAGGGCATCGCTTATGGCATGAAGCAGCACATCAGCATCGGAATGCCCCAGTAGACCTAGAGTATGCGGCACATCCACGCCTCCCAGAATAAGCTTCCTGCCCTCCACTAATTTATGGACATCATAGCCCATGCCGAAACGTGTCATGCATTTTCCTCCTCATTTGTTTCATAAAAGCTTCTGCTGTCACCATATCCTCCGGTGTGGTTATCTTGATATTGCTGTAGTCCCCCTCCACCACCTTGATGGGCACTCCAATCCTTTCCACCAGGCTGGCATCATCGGTGCCAAGGAAACCATCTGCCTCCGCACGAATATTTGCCTCCACAAGTATCTCCTTGCGGAAGCCCTGGGGCGTCTGCACTGCCCATAGTCTGTCACGAGGCGGGGTGCTTACCACAAAGCCCTCTTCATCGACCACCTTAACGGTGTTCTTCTCCGGAACTGCGGCAACAGCACCGCCGTACTTCCTTGCCCCTTCAATGACCCGCTCTATAACAGCCCTGGTAACAAGAGGGCGGGCTGCATCATGTACCAGCACAATGTCGGCCTCATCCGAAACAGTCTTCAAACCATTCCAGATAGAATACTGGCGTTCACTGCCCCCTTCCACCAGACGCCAGGGTTTTAACCCCTTAGCGGCAGACAATATGGAGCGAACCTCCCCCATCTCTTCCCTGCCTGTCACCACAATGAGTTCACCCACCTCAGGCACGTCAGAAAATCTATGCAGGGTATGGAGCAGCAACGGTTTCAAAGCCAGTTTAAGCAACACCTTGTTCTTGCCCGCTTTCATGCGGCGTCCCTGACCGGCTGCGGGAAAAATCGCACTAACCATAAAATACTCCTTTAAAAAAGAGCTGCCACGATCGACAGCTCCGTGCCTTACTAATTCTTTGGTTTGGCAAAAATCATGCGTCCAGCAGCCGTCTGAAGCGCAGAGGTAACCTCCACATCTATGGTTTCCCCCATGTAGCGCTGGCCGTTTTCCACCACAATCATGGTACCGTCATCAAGGTATGCCACGCCCTGGCCCTGCTCCTTGCCGGCCTTCACAATGGATACCTTCATATCCTCACCGGGGATTACTACCGGCTTCACAGCGTTGGAAAGCTCGTTGATATTTAAGACCTCCACACCGCGCAGCTGGGCAACTTTGTTAAGGTTGAAATCATTGGTGATGATTTTGCCGCCAACTTCCTGTCCAAGACGTACCAGTTTGGAGTCCACCTCGGCAATGTCATCGTAGTCAACATTGGTCACTTCAACCTTGAGCTTTTTGGATTCACCCCTGATTTTCGCCAGGATGTCCAGCCCCCTGCGTCCGCGCACACGCTTTAACTGATCTGCAGAATCAGCTATGTGCTGGAGCTCTTCCAGGACAAATACAGGAATCAGCAGGGTACCCTCTATAAAGCCTGTTTCGCAAATATCAGCAATGCGCCCATCAATGATGACGGAGGTATCCAGCAGCTTGTATCCCTTGCCTGCCTGTACTTCAGACTCTACAGCGGTTTTGGCAGACGCCTGCTTGGCTTCGCGGTTTTTCGCCAATTCTTTCAAAAGCTTTGGGAAAAAATCGAAAAGCCCTGCCAGTTCCTGACGCTTCTTGATAGTGATATGAATGCCCAGATACCCCAGCACGATACTGAAAATCACCGGTATGTAATCACCGACAACAGGTATCTTGGCAAAGGAATAACCTAAGAGATTAGCAATAATAAGTCCGAGAGAAAGTCCCACAGCGCCTGCTATGACGTCATGGATAGGCATTTTGTTGAGCTGCTGCTCCACCCAAAGAGAGAAGCGCTTCAAAAGCCTGATAAGATAAGGTGACGCCAAAAAGCCTATCACACCGCCAAGGATAGCCCCCAGCAGCAGACAAAGTGAACTGGCCACCGTTAACTTAAAAATCCCCAGGTCCGCCTTCAGCACCTCAGTACTAAGGAAGGCAGTCAAAACCGGGGCCAAAAGATGAAACAGGGCACCACCTGCAATCGCCAGAAACAATGTAATGAAGAAACGCAATACTTTGTCAAGCATATTTCTCACCTCCTTTCCCGGCTATTTGATGAAACTGTCAGAAAATAAAAAATCAGACAGACCATCACTATAAGTATAGTTGGTCTGCCTGACTTTGTCAAAAGATTCAATGCGTGTAGACATTCTTCTCCAAGATACCATCTACCCAGCCTTCAATCTCGTCCGGTGTTTTATCACATGCATAAACTAATTCGCTGACAAGAATTTGACGGGCCAGATCCATCAGGCGGCGTTCGCCGCTTGATACCTTGCGTTGACGATCCTGCAGAATGAGATTGCGAGCCACAGCGGCCACATCACAGATATTGCCGGTTTTCATCCGGTCCAGGTTAGCATGAAAACGTCTGTTCCAACTGCCGGGAACCTTGTCCGGCTTGTCCTCCAGCACGTCTTTGACTTCACCTACCTTATCCTCAGAAATAATGTCCCTAAGACCGATATTATCCACATTATCAGTCGGAATCATCACTTTCATATTACCTAATGGCATCTGGAGAACATAATACGATTTACCTTCACCGAGGACTTCACAATTCTCAATACCCGCAATCACCCCCGCGCCATGCATAGGATAGACGACCTTGTCACCTACATGCAGCAAACAACCACCTCCTTAAATGCAAATCATCATCAGCCTGTTTACATTATAACACATGCTCTTCAGAAAAGCAAAATAATAAAACTGTTATTTTAGCATGTAAATAAAGACACGTCAACCCATAAATCCCGCTATTCCTTACTTTCCGCCAGAAATAACACCAACAATATCCTTTACAACTTCCCCGGCAATAATCAATCCCGCCACTGATGGGACAAAGGACACACTACCTGGCACAGCCCGCCTGAGAGTGCCGTCAGGGTTTTCTCCAGGCTGGCTGACAGACAAAGGCTGCTCCTTGGAATATACCACTTTCAGCCCTTTTATCCCCCGTTCCTTAAGCTTCTTGCGCAGCACCCGGGCCAGTGGGTCCACGCTGGTGTCATATATATCAGCCACCTCAAAACGGGTGGGGTCCAGTTTATTGCCCGTACCCATGCTGGCTATGATGGGAATGCCACGCCTGTTGCATTGGCAGGCAATATCAATCTTGGCGGTAATGGTGTCAATGGCATCCACCACATAGGAAAGCTCACCCAGGCCATCAAAAAAATCATCTCCATGGTCCGGCAGATAGAAGATTTCCCTGAGCTCCACCTGAGCCTGCGGATTTATATCCTTAATACGCTCTGCCACTACTTCTGTCTTCCTGCGCCCCATAGTAGAAGACAAGGCCGGAAGCTGGCGGTTGCGGTTGGTCAGGCTGATGGTATCGTTGTCCACCAAAACAAAGCTGCCTACACCAGCCCTGACCAGCCCCTCTGCCACATAGGAGCCCACCCCCCCAAGGCCGAAAAGCAGCACCCGGGCTTTCTTCAGCTTTAACAGGCCCTCCTTACCCAAAATCAATTCTGTCCTTGAAAACTCATGCATTTCTTCCATTATCTGTTTCCTTTCTATTATCAGGTGATTGTAAAAAAGCCTTCCTCAAAGGAAGGCTTTTTCATAATCACTTTTTCTCATCCAAATCATCAGGTGTCAGCTTAAAGGCAGGAAATGCAAAGGCCCCCTGAGTATTAAAGGCAGGCGGCTCAGGCTTTGCTGCCGGCTTGCTCATGAAGGAAGGGGTCTCCAAAGAAAAACTTGTCTCTTTGGGAGCCTGCACCTTGCTCTCAGGCACCTTCACCGTTGGCGTCTTCAAAGGAACACTGTCCGCAAAATCGGTGGCTATGATGGTAGCCTGCACTGTGCCATTCATTTCCTGGTCAATAACCGTCCCCAAGATGATATTTACCTCAGGATCCGTATGCTCGTAGATATAGCGGGTAGCCTCGTCCACATCGTAAAGACTGAGGCTTTCATCCCCCGTAAGGTTGATGATAACCCCTCGGGCACCCTTCAGGCTCTTATTGATAAGAGGACTATCCACCGCCTGACGCACAGCCTCTACAGCGCTGCGTGGGCTGCTGCCAATGCCCAGCAAAGCGTCACTGCTGGGATTTTGACGGAAAATGGTTGTCACGTCTGCAAAGTCCACATTTATGACGCCAGTTGTCAAAATCAGCTCTGCCACACAGTTAATAGCCTGCTTCAATATATTATCCGCACAAGCAAAGGCCTGAACCATGGACATCCTGCGGTTCTCAGGCAGTTTCAGCAAGTTATCGTTTTCCACGGCTATCAGGGCGTCCATCTGAGACTGCATCTTGACCACGCCTTCCATGGCCAGCTTCTTCTTGCGGCTGCCCTCAAAGCTGAAAGGCACCGTCACCACGCCCACGGAAAGAATTCCCAGCTCATTGGCCAGCCTGGCCACTACAGGAGCAGCCCCTGTGCCCGTGCCGCCACCCATGCCTGCCGTGATAAAAATCAAATCTGCCCCGGTCATGGCTTCACGCAAACGGTTCTCTGCTTCCTTGGCTGCCTGCTCTCCCAGGGCCACATTGCCCCCTGTACCGCGTCCACGGGTAAGTGGCTCGCCTATCTGCACGTAACGTACACCAGCCTGGGACACCAAAGAGAGCTGCTTGGCATCGGTATTAACAGCCACCAGCTCAATATCCAGATCATTATGCTGTCCCATACGCATGAGGACGCTGTTGCCGCCGCCCCCAACGCCAAATACTTTTATTCTCACTTTCGGTTTTATAATTAAAGTTTCGTCTGCTGCCATATCCTTAACTCCCCTCTCTGCTGTCCATCTTTCTGTTCTTCGCCAAAAACACAGCAGATTCCTGCCTCATGTCTCCCACAAATGTAAAAGAAGCGGCAGCCGCTTAACGCAACCCCGCTTCTTTTCCTCCAAAGGATTCATCCACGAATCAGCTGAAGAGAAATACCGCCAAACAGGCCAGAACGATCTTCAGGCTATCCAGCTTCACGCCAAACACTCCTTACCCAACGCATCCAGCATTCAATTTTCCTCTTAAGAAAGAACATTACGGCCGTCAACCGTTAACAAGATTATAACTCATTGTGCAAATTTTGTCGATAAAAAACTTCGTAAAAAAGCTAAAAAGCTACCTCCTGCCCGGAGATAGCTTTTCAGCCAATTATTCTCTTTTACTGCACCACAGCACCTGTGCTGGCAGAAGTGGTGAGCTTGGCATATCTGGCCAGATAGCCGGTCTTGATTTTAGGCTCAGGCTGCTTCCAGGCTGCCTTGCGTCTCTCCAGCTCCTCTTCGCTGACCTTCAGCTCCAGCTTGCGGTTAGGAATATCAATGGAAATCACATCCCCATCCTCAATGAGAGCAATGGGGCCGCCTGCCATAGCTTCCGGAGAAATATGACCAATGCAGGCACCCTGGCTGGCGCCGCTGAAGCGACCGTCAGTGATAAGGCCCACTTTCAACCCCATGCCCGTGATGACTGCCGTGGGGTTCAGCATTTCCTGCATGCCAGGGCCGCCCTTTGGCCCCTCATAGCGGATAACCACCACATTGCCATCCTTGATTTCGCCTTCCATGATGGCCTTGCAGGCAGCTTCCTCGGAGTTATAGCACTTGGCCGTCCCCTCATACACCAGCATGTCCTCAGCCACAGCCGAAGCCTTCACCACTGCATAATCGGGAGCCAGGTTGCCCTGCAGGATAGCAATGCCACCTTCCTTGCGATAGGGCTCCTCCACGGAGTGGATAACGTTCCTATCCAAAACCTCAGCATTTTTGATACGGTCTGCCACGGTGCCGGTCACCGTCAGGGCCTCCTCATGTATAAGCCCCTTCCTGGCCAGCTCATGCATAACAGCAGGAATACCACCAGCCTCGTTAAGGTCCGTCATATGATGCTTGCCTGCCGGGCTCAGCTTGGCAATGTAGGGAGTACGGCGGCTGATTTCATCAAAGAGAGGGGCAGGAATCTCGATGCCCGCCTCATGGGCGATAGCCGTCAAATGAAGCACTGTATTGGAAGAACCGCCAATGGCCATATCTACAGTTATGGCATTTTCAAAAGCCTCTTTGGTCATAATGTCCTTAGGACGGACATTTTTCTTCAGCATATCCATCACCGCTGCCCCTGCCCTCTTGGCCAGAATACGGCGCTGTCCGCTGTAAGCGGCAGGAATGGTACCATTGCCAGGCAGGCCCATGCCCAGCACTTCCGTCAGGCTGTTCATGGTATTGGCTGTGAAAAGACCTGCACAGGAGCCGCAGCCTGGGCAGGCATGGGCTTCCAGGTCCGTCATGGCCGCCTCGTCCATCTCCCCGGAGGCAAACTTGCCTGCTGCCTCAAAGGCCTGGCTGACGCTGATGTCCCTGCCCTTATAGCGTCCAGGCAGCATAGGGCCGCCAGAAACCACTACAGCGGGGATATTAAGGCGTGCCGCAGCCATAAGCATACCAGGCACCACCTTGTCACAGTTGGGGATAAGCACCAGGCCGTCAAAACCGGAAGCCATGGCCACCGCCTCAATAGAGT
The DNA here is from genome assembly GCA_905234515.1 of uncultured Selenomonas sp. GTDB lineage: Bacteria > Bacillota > Negativicutes > Selenomonadales > Selenomonadaceae > Selenomonas_B. The sequence goes on along the minus strand of CAJOIN010000013.1, from coordinate 8,068 downwards.
CAGCAATGAGTTCACGGCTGGCCAGGGAATACTTCATGCCCGTATGGCCCATGGCAATGCCGTCACAAACCCCGATGGCCGGAAACTCCATGGGGGTGCCCCCGGCAGCTGCCACGCCCAGCTTGGCAGCCTCAGTAATTTCCTTCAGACCCATATGGCCAGGAATTACTTCATTAAAGGAATTGCAGACACCAATCAAAGGCTTCTGCAGATCCTCCGGACCAAAGCCCAAAGCATTGAACAGGGAACGATGGGCACAGCGGGTGGCGCCTTTCTTGACAACGTCGCTTCTCATATATCAGCTCTCCTAACCTGACAGCCCGGAAAAGCCCGGACCGTTTACTCCAGTACACAATTGTACGAACACGATGTTACAAGTTTACAACTTTATCCACAAAATTGCAAGCACCTTAGAACTCAATGCCCTTCTGGGCCTTCACACCCTTATCGTAGGGATGCTTTACCAGGTGCATCTCCGTAACCAGGTCTGCCCTTTCAATCAGAGCCCCGCAGGCATCCCGGCCCGTCAGCACCACATGAAGGTCTGCCGGCTTCTTGTCCAGCAGGGACATCATTTCCTCCTCTGTCACCAACTCATATTTCACTGCGTAGTTCATTTCATCCAAAATAACCAGATCCCACTGCCCGTTGGTCAACGCCTCTTCAGCCTTTGCCAATGCTTCATGAGCAGCAGCCTTATGTTCCTCCATACTGACCTTCCCAGTATTGGTAAAGCCCTTGCCGCACTGTTCCACCTGGATGCGTCCCCCGGAGAGCTTGCCCAATTCCTCAATGGTCTTCAGCTCCCCATAGTTCCAGCCACCCTTGATAAACTGCAGGATCAGCACCCTAAGCCCATCTCCCCAGGCCCTCATGGCCAGCCCCAAAGCAGCCGTGGTTTTGCCTTTGCCATCACCAGTGTGAACCATTATCAAGCCCTGCTTTTCCATTTTCACAACACCTCTATTTTATGATATACTGTTACTATTCCCTTCAATTCAGGGAAAATCCTCTAAGAGCCGGTAGGTTTATGAAGAAATTTTTGCTATTTGCCATCATCATATTATCTTTTACCCTTGTATCTATTTTTGTAGCCGAAAAAACTGATGTTTTAGGGCTGCAACGCCAGCCTCTTGCCGTATCCTTCCAGGAAAATGAGGGCCATCTGGTGCTGTCCTGGGAGCGCCTTCCCTACCCTTGCTTCTATCGCATAGAAACATACTCCAAAACCACAGGATTGGTAGAAGGGGAGCCTGAGCTGCATTTCTTCCTGGGAGACTTTACCTTTGGCTCATCTTACGAAGTCCCCCGCTCAGCTATTCCCATGTACTACCGGGTAACTGCCTATGGCATGTTCGGCCAGCTCACTGACCCTTCAGCCCCTATTCCCAATCCGAATTTCGCCAAGGCCCCCCAGGAAACTGCCCCTGTTCCCATCTTTCATTATACCACCAGCAACAAAGCCAGCCTGATGCCCTTTCTTGTCTGGCATACCGTCCCTGATGCAGTCTGCTATGAGGTAGAGCTCCTTTCTGCCCCTCCTGCCCAGGAAGGCGGCATACAGCTTGATCAGGCAGCCCACCTTTATAGTACCCGAAAAGTATACACCAATGGCTGGCAGGCAGATTTGCGCCCCTATGCCGCCAAAGGTGTGGTCTACTGGCGGGCCAGAGCCTTGAACCTGCACATGCAGCCTATAGGGGTTTTCTCCAAGGCGGAGCCTATCCATATAGATTCCTCCCTGCCCATGCCCCAGGCCCCCCTGCTTAACAACTTTGACCAGATGCCTGATTTTGAGCAGCCAGACTATCCTGTATACCACTGGATCCCTCTCCACGATATCATGCATTATGAAGTGGAGCTGATGACCAAGCCGCCGGAAATTGAGCACGGCACCCAACCTGACAAAGGCCGTGTCTGGAGCCGTATCGTGGACTCAGCCGACACCTGCTACGATGAATATGCCCGCCCTTATGCCGGGGAGTATTACTGGCGGGTCAGGGCCCTGGATGCCAACAACAACATTATCGGCACCTGGTCCGACACTGCCCAGTTCATTGTCCCCCAGCGAGATAGCAGAGTGCAGGCAGCGGTACTGGGAGACAGCATCACCCACGGCGGCGGCGCCATCTCCTATTCCCCTGCTTCCCTGGAATACAGCTATACAACTTACCTGGATTTCCCCTGCCTTAACCTGGGACGCAGCGGCGACACCTCCACCATGACCAAGGACCGCTTTGAGGCCGACGTCATGCCCTTCCATCCTCTGAACCTGATGATCATGACAGGCTCCAACAGCCTGCGCACTTCAGACATAAAGCCCCAGGACATCATCAATGACCTTACTGTCATCAGGGACAAGTGCCTGAGCCATGATATACGTCCCATCTTCCTGACCCTGATGCCCATCAATCCTGCCAATATCAAATATGCCTTCCATACGGATACAGACCCCGAATGGCGTCTGAAGCTGAATCTGGTCAATGGCTGGATTCGCCAGCAGGACTACTTTATCGATCTGGAGCCATACTTCTACGATGCTGCCGGGCAGCAGCTGGACACGGGCTTTGCCATCGACGGCCTGCATCCGGACATACGGGGCAAAATGCTGATGGGAGAAATCATCAATATGCACAAAAATAAATTCCGCTAAAAAATTCCCAGTGATGCTTAAATGCACCACTGGGAATTTTTTTACGCAAGGGAATCTGGCCTGAGGGCCTCTCCCTGCTGCCGAAACAGCAGAAAGTTCCAATGGCAAATCAGATATCCTCGTGAACTTCTGTAAAATAAATAACCGTCACCGTATCCTCTGCCAGAATACGGCGCTTATAGATGCGCTGGAAATCCTCTATCAGCTCTTCCCTGGAATTTATCTCGGGGTTCTGATGACCCAGATCATTGGAAGTCAACGTGCCCATAGTCTTGACCCTTACCTTGTCCAAATAGGCGGAGTAGAGCTTATGCTTAGGCTCCCCCTTCTTGCCTACAGTAATCCAGACTACTGCCCCCTCCGGGTAGAGGTTGCTCACATCACCAAGTCGAACAGTACATGTCTTGGTGCGCTCCATCAGCATCTTTTTATGCTTTGATGCCTGGAAGTTCAATGCCATCATAATTATACAGCTCCATTCTAAAGATAATACTGTTTCATTCTTCCTTGTTGCTATGGTTTCTGGTAGATAAATATACCTGCCTGCCGCCCCTCCTTGGCCAGCTCACCTGTATACTTGTTACATTCTATTCTACATCACAAAATCCCTTGATGGAAGTATTTTATCCCCCATTTCCAGGATTTTTATGTTAAAATCGATATGTATTACTTCAAGATAGGAGTCTTTATTACATGCAACCAAGCAATCAACCCAATCCCACCTCTGCAGTTGGCAAGAAGCCGCGGCTGCCTGCCATCGAGTATATCAGGGGCATTTCCATGATGGGAGTTATCGGCATCCATGTGGGCTCACAGTATATTGCCAATCCTGTTTCCAATATGCACCTGACCGCTCTTTTTGAGATTTTCACCAGGTTCAGCGTACCCATATTTTTCTTTATTTCCGCCTTTGGCCTTTTCTACAACCTGGATTTGCAGAACTGGAATTATCTGACCTTCCTCAAGAAACGCTGGAAGACCGTTCTGATCCCCTACCTGGTCTGGTCTGTCTTCTACCTCATCCACGACGGCTGGCTGTATGGTTCAGGTTTCCCCAGCCCCTTGTATTTCTTCGGCATTCTCTTCTTCGGTGTAGCCAAGTATCAGCTGTATTTCTTGGTTCTCTTGCTTTGGTTCTACCTGCTGATGCCATTATGGATAAAAATGGTGAAAAAACTGGATATGCTCTGGCTGATTTTCCTGTTGGGGCTCCAGGTGATGTTTGATTACTGGTCCAGCTTCTCCGAGCCTCTGAACCTCTTCGTCTACAGCATGCCAGATGATTCCCTGCTGAAGCCATTTTTCATGTACCGGCTCAACTACTGGGTGATGCACTATGTGTTCATCTTCGTGCTGGGTGGCTGGCTGGCAGTGCACCTGCAGGGCTTCCTTTCCTTTATGAAGGACAGGCGGACCCTGGTAACCTGCGGTTTCTTCCTGAGCCTGACTTCCCTGCTGGCCTATTACTACTATCTTCTGGGTCCCAAGGGTTACACCCAGCTTGAAGCCATCAACACCGCCCATCAGCTGTGCCCTGCAGGCATTGCCTACACCATCTGCGCCTCTCTCTTCTTCTTCACCATCTTTACCTACAACAATTATCCCGACTGGCTGAAGAATACCCTACACCTCTTGGGCAAGCATTCCTACTTTGCCTATCTGGTGCACCCCTTCTTCATTGGCTATCTGGCCTTGGCCCTGCAGAAAAGCGGGCACATTATGACCGCAGGCATTGCCCTGGGCTTCTACTGCGTCACCCTGCTGCTGTCTGTGGCTTCTGCAGCCCTGTTCCGCAGCCTTGGCGATAAGCTCCCCCTGCTGAATGCCCTGACCATCGGCGTCTATAAAAAACGCCAGCAATAAAAAGGAACTGTACTGCTCAAACACGGGCAGTACAGTTCCTTTTTATGTTGCTGTTACTTCAAAACAGCGATCCTTTTCAAAGTCTCCATAATCAGCTTCACCTGAGGCTCCACAGTAGCCAGCTCCAGCCTTTCCTTGGGGCTGTGGATATCAATGGTGGTAACACCGATGGATACCATATCCAACTTGGGATTTCTCAGGAAGTGCCAGCCGCACTCAAGACCGGCATGGATAGTCTCCACCTTCATAGGCTTGCCGTTCTGGGCCTCAAATACCTCCGTCATGATCTTGGCCAGACGGCTATCCTTGTTCTCCTTCCAGCCCGGAGACTGGGTGCCAATATTGGCCGTAAAACCTGTAAGCTCAGCCATCTGCTGGGCCAAGAGGCGGAACTCATCCAGCTTCTGGTCCACAGCAGAGCGGGGGAAATACTGGATGAATACTTCCTCCTTCGTCATTTCTACCACACCCAGATTGGCGGAAGTTTCCACCAGACCGGGAATTACCGTGGACATGGCAAAAACGCCGGTATGCAGGATTGTAAGCAAGGTCAGCAGTCGCTTAGCATCCCCTGCCGTCAGCACGTCAGCAGGCATTTCTGCCTGCTGAGCCCGGATAGATGCCTTCGGGTCAACAGAACCGTAAATCTTGTTAAAGCGCTCCAGTTCTGAAGCCAGGATTTCCTTTACCTTATTTTCCGCCAGGTCTGTCACAATCAGGGCAGCTGCAGCATCAGGAATAGCATTGCGTGCCTTGCCACCCTGGAAGTCAGCCAGTTCCACCAAGCCTGCCTGCTGCAGGGCCTGAAGTGCCAGGGCCAGGGTGCGGATGGCATTGCCACGGCCGTCACCAATGCGCTCACCGGAATGGCCCCCCAACAGGCCATTTACCGTTATCTTATAGGCGTTCTTCCCCTGTGGCGCCGTACGCTTGAGCTTCCTGGAAAAATCAAGGTTCACGCTGCCAGCGCTGCCCACCGTCAACTCATCCCAGTTTTCGGAATCGCAGTTGATAAGGAAGGAAGCATCCTTCAGGTGCTTCTCAGCCAGGTTGATGGCGCCAGTCATGCCCCGCTCCTCATCCACAGTAATGATAAGCCGCAGAGGGCCATGGTCCTTGGCGTGCTTAAGAATATAGATGCCCTCAGCCACCCCGATGCCATCATCTGCTCCCAGGCTGGTGCCATCGGCAGTAAGATACTTGTCGTCACGGATGAGCTTGATAGCATCCTTTTTGGGATCAAAGTCACGCCCCTCCTCTGCCACACAGACCATGTCCATGTGGCCCTGGAGAATGGTAAGAGGCGCATTCTCTAAACCTGGGGAGGCAGGAGCTTCGGCAATTATATTATTCACCTTATCCTGCTGAACGTCAAAGCCAGCCTCAGTCAGATAGTTCTTCAAAAAATCACTTACTGCCTGCTCATGGCCGGATTGGCGGGGAATAGCTGCCAGCTTGCCAAATTCCTCCAGGACACTTTCAAGAATCTCATTTTTCTTAGCCATACTGAAACCTCCAAAAACAAAAGCCAGGCAGTCATCACGGACTGCCTGGCCTGAATAACTAAAACTTGGCAGCTGCCTTTAGCTGCAATTAGAAGGGCAGAGCCATGGACATAGCCTCGTCCACATCAACCCCATCGGGAACATACAGCACAATCTGATTGGAAATGCGCTTGGCGCAGCCATCCAACACATAGCAAACACCATTGACAAAATCACAGATGCGGCGCTGCTCAGTTGCTTCAATACGCTCATAATTGACCACAGCAGCCTTGCCCGCCTTAAGGTCATCAGCAATGGCAGTCACCTGGTCAAAATCAGTAGGCGCATAAATGCGGACACTGAGCGTCTGCTGCTTGGTGGTATGCAAAGTCAACCTGGGACGGTCTTCCCTGGTACGGGAAGCAGCCTTGTCATAACGGCTTGTGCCGCCCCCGTATACAGGAGCGCCATTCACAATCTTGCGGGCACTCTGCTGCACAACAGGCTGGGCCTTGGCCTCTGTCTGCTCCAGTTTCTCATCCTCCCGGACTTCCATATCCATTTCCACCGGCATAAGGATATTTATAAAATTATCGAATTTTTTCTGTACGTTAGCCCATGCGCTCATCTTCATCTCGCCCTTCCAGTACTGCTAGCAGACAATCAACATATATAATTCGACGGCTTCTCTATAAAAGACAATAAACCTCTATAATCTCTCCTCATGATAGCATATTTCTCTATAAAAAGCAAAAAACCTGTCAAAAAAAATGCTTTTTGACAGGATTTTTTCAGATTCTTGTATTCTGTATCCGATCAGCGAGAATTACTTGCGTGCATTCTTGGCTGCACGGCCGCGAATGGTGCGGTCGAGAATGGCCTTGCGCAGACGTACATGCTCGGGAGTAACCTCCACCAGCTCGTCCTTGTTGATGTACTCCAAAGCCTGCTCCAGGGAAAGGATGCGAGGCGGTACCAGGCGGATGGCCTCATCAGAGGAGGAAGTACGCATGTTGGATACGTTCTTCTTCTTGCAAGGGTTGATATCGATGTCCATCTCGCGGGAGTTCTCACCTACAATCATACCCTCATAGACATTCTCCCCCGGAGAGATGAACATGGTGCCGCGATCCTGCAAGGTATAGATGCCGTAGCCGGTAGTCTCACCCTGCTCAAAAGCCACCAGGGAGCCGCGGGTACGTCCCGGGATGTCTCCCTTGTAAGGCGCATAGCCGTGGAAAACATGGTTCATGATACCGTTGCCCTTGGTGCTGGTGAGCAGCTCGGAGCGGAAACCAATCAGGCCACGGGCAGGGATGGTGAACTCAAGGCGCATATAGCCTGCCGTCTCGGTCATATTGGACAGCTCAGCCTTGCGGGTGCCAAGAGCCTCCATAACTGTGCCCATGTACTCCTGAGGAACCTCAACAGTCAGATTCTCGATAGGCTCGCAAAGCTGGCCATTAATGGTCTTGTACACAACCTCCGGCTTGCCTACCTGCAACTCATAGCCCTCACGGCGCATCTGCTCGATAAGAATGGAGAGGTGAAGCTCGCCACGGCCGGAAACCTTGAACACATCGGCAGAGTCAGTCTCTTCCACACGCATGGCCACGTTGGTCTCCACTTCCTTGAAGAGACGGTCACGCAGGTGACGGGAGGTGACGAACTGTCCTTCACGGCCAGCAAAGGGGCTGGTGTTGACACCGAAAGTCATGGAGAGGGTCGGCTCATCGATGTTGATGGTAGGCAGAGCCTCAGGGCTCTCAGCGTCAGCCACAGTGTAGCCGATGCTCACATCCCCCAGGCCGGTCAGGGCCACAATCTCGCCCATCTCAGCTTCCTGGGTCTCTACACGCTGGAGACCCTGATAAGTGAAGACCTTGCCAATCTTGGCCTTGTACTCCTGGTCGCCATTGGTGATGACCACGTTCTGGTTCACCTTAGCCTTGCCACGGATGATACGGCCGATAGCCACACGGCCCACGAAAGCATCAGCCTCCAGGGTGGTGACCATCATCTGCAGAGGAGCGTCAGCATTGCCCTGGGGGCAGGGAATCTCCTTGAC
>CAJOIN010000012.1 GCA_905234515.1 uncultured Selenomonas sp. | reverse complement strand
GGGCACAATGTGAACTATGATATCAATATTCTCACCAGTGAAATGGCCAGGCTGGGCATGGAGCCCCTGGAAATCAAGGCTTACTATGACACCCTGGACATTTTCCGCAGATTCCATCCAAATTTAAGGAACCATAAGCTGGAATATCTGGGTGAATACTGCCAGGTGTCCCATTTGTCTACCCACGATGCCTTTGATGATATCTGTGCCACGGGCGAGATTCTCATGTATGCTGTACAGGAGGATATTCTGCCCACTCGGGAGGCCAGGTGCAGGGCAGCTGCCAAGTATCTGGAAAGATTTCGGGAGATGACAGAAAAGATCGGCAAACTTCGTGAACTGGCAGGCAGACGTCGGCCCTGTGAGCTGATGGCAGACGTCATAGAGGAATTTGGCATCAAGGAATATTATGAAAGTCGTGGGGAATCAAAGCGTGTGGGATATCTTCGGCAGTTGTATCTTTTTATGAAGGAGGAAGAGGAAAGGGAACTGTCTGCCAGAGATGCCCTTCAGTCACTGCTGAATCGGACCGCTCTGTCCCATAGCGAGTTGGACACCATGCTGAAAAAACATCCCAAGGTGCCTATCATTACAGTGCACCAGGCCAAGGGGATGGAGTTTGACTACGTGTTTATGGCAGGGCTGATGGAGGGGATTTTTCCCAGCTACATGTCCTTGAAGTCCGGCAATATCACCGAGGAAAGGCGGTTGTTCTATGTGGCCATGACCCGGGCCAGGCAGAGGCTTTACCTGAGTTGGAGCCAGTTCCTGGATGGCTGGGAAAAATCAAGGTGCCGTATGGTAGGGCAGATTCCCAGGGAATATATCAAGGCCATTTGAATGAGTATTATAGCGGGCTGAATGTTGGTGTAAGGAATCGTACTGCGATTGCAGGTATATCCCTTGGATGGTACAATTAGGGTACTGCTTGAAAAGGCAGTGCCTTTTTTGTATAATTTTCATACATGAGATAGTCGGATTTAGCGCAGGGGAAGTGTTTCCTGATGAAATACAGTGAGTTTATGGGCAGGCTGGACAGCGGAAAGCTGCCTCATATTTTTTTGTTGGCGGGAGAGGAGCATTATTACATAGAAAAGGCCCGTCAGGCCATATTCAAGGGGCTGGGGGCAGATAAAGAGGATTTTGCCGATTCCCTGCAGAAATTTACGGGAGAAGTGGGTCTGGATACCCTTATAGGCACTATAGAGACGGCCCCCTTCTTTACGGAAAAAAATATCGTGCTGGTGCAGGATACTCCTTTGTTCAAGGCAGCCAAAGGAGAAGCAACGGGGAAGGAGAGGGAAAAGCAGCTGGCAGGGCTTATCTCCCTTTTGGAGGATATGCCCCCTTACAGCTATGTGCTCTTTATTTCCCGGGAAAAGCCTGACAAGCGCAAGAAGCTTTTCAAGGCTGTGGAGAAAACAGGTCTGGTACTTGAGGCAGAGCCGGTGCGGGCCTGGAACATAGGTGATTGGCTGCAGGATAAGCTGAGGGAAATCGGCAAGGAACTTGACCGGGAGGCCTATGGATATTTTCAGGGGGCGGTCAGCCTTATGCAGCCCATTTCCCTGGAATTTCTGGACAGTGAGTTTGATAAGCTGGCTCTCTATACGGAAGACAGGCGCATCAATAAAGGGCAGTTGATGCAGGTATTTGCTTCCCTGCCGGAGGTGTCGAATTTTGCCCTGTTGGATGCTGTCAGTGCCAGGGATGTGCGCAAGGCCCTGTTTCTATTGAAGCGGCAGCTGTCAGAGGGAACTTACTTTACCATCATCCTGGCGCTCCTTACCCGCCATGTGCGCCAGCTATGGCAGGCAAAGTTGTTGATGTCAAAGGGCATCAGGGGCAAGGCCCTGGCTAGGCCTTTGGAGCTTAATCCATACATTGCGGAAAGGCTGGGGCAGGCAGCAGAGCGATTTTCTGAGCAAGCGCTGAAGGAAGCCATGCTGGAGCTTATAGACGCAGATTACAGGCTGAAGACAGGACAGGCAGGGGAGGAAGTATTGGAGCATGCTATAATCCTTCTTTGCAAAAAATGGGGGATTTGAATGCGGATTGGGGTTGAGTTTCCGTGGCAGGCAAGCTGAATGAAAAAGTGCTGCTGGCTGGCAGTCGGGTATTCTGGCAGGAGACCCTTCAGCGTCTCTTTGCTAAAGAGGGCTGGGATTTTTACGTCCTGACAGAGGATTATCCCGCACCGGAGGAAGTCTTTCGCATCCATAATGTGCCTGTGGTTCTATATATGCTGGATTTCCGCCAGGAGACGGGGGCATGGGCTTCTGATTTAAACAGAATCCTGGCCATGTGCTGCAAGCACGAGGTAAAGCGTTTTTATCTTGTGACAGCGGCTTTGGCTTTCAGACAGGCAAATGCGTTGGCTGAAAGGATAGCAGATGCCTGGCGGGGAAGTGATATGAGTGTTTCCGTCCTGCGTTTGCCCGAGGTTTATGGCCCCGGGGCAGAGCCGGCAGATGGCCTGGTGGCAGACTGGCTGGAGGCTTCCTTTAGTGGGGAGACACGCCAAGGATTTGGTGATGCGGAGGGAAAAAGGGAATTCCTCTATGCAGATGATGCGGCTTATGCTGTTTTCAGGAGTGTATCCCGAAATTTTGCAGGGAAAGCCTTGAATATTCTAAACGGGAAACCTGTAACTGCCGGAGAACTTGCCGAAATTGTAAGCCGGGTAACGGGCAGAGCTTTGATTGTTACCGGTGGAGAGACCTCATTTGGGGAACGCTGGCCAGCAGGAAAAGACGCCCAGGCTGAAATTGGCTGGAACCCTAAGTATAGTTTGCAGGAGGGGATAGCAAATACCTGCCGTGAAAGGCAGGAAGCCTTGGCTGCGCGAAGCAGGGCTAAGAGTCGGGCTGACCGGGCTTTGCAAGCCCAAAAGTGGAAGGAAAAACTGGTACCCTATTTGGAAAACGGGGCAGGAGCACTGTTGATGGCGGGTATTGCCTGGTATCAGGGGGGCACTACTGTCAATCCCGCCATTTATTTTGACATGAATTTTGCCTACATCGGTGCTATGGGGCTTCTTTATGGTAAAAGCCAGTCTTTGATAGCCATGGTATTTTCTTCCTTTATTCTTCTGGCAGTTCTTCTGCATGCTGGCGCAAATGCGGTGGCTCTGATGTATATGCCTCAGCATTTGTTGCATTTTGTGGCGTATCTTTTTGTGGCGGTGCTGTCCGGATACATTGCTGATGCCAGGGCTTTTGAACGGCAGAGTGCCAAGTGGCATGAGGATCAGGCTAGGGAGCGCTACGATTTCTTGCGTTCTCTTTATGATGAATGCGTAGTGGTGAAGGATCGTCTTTATCGTCAGATTGTTAATTCTGATGACAGCATAGGGCGCCTGTATCGCATTATAAAATCCCTGGACAGCGTAGCCACGGAGAATATCTTCACCCAGGCTGCAGGGGTTACCGCCCAGGTTATGGGAGTGGAGAATATTGCCGTTTATGTGCTCAGCAAGGATGGCTATTATCTAAGGCAGAAGGTGAGGATGGGGCGTGTGGCCTTTCAGCAGCCCCGCTCGCTGAAGGTGCAGGATTACGATTATCTGAAGAACCTCATAGAAGAAAAGCATTTCTATATCAATCGGGAACTGGTGAAGGATACTCCTGATTTGGCTGCGCCTATTCTCTATGATGATAAGGTCATCGGCGTGGTGGAACTGTTCGGTTTGGATTTTCAGCAGTGGAGCCTTTATCATCAGAATCTGTTTTCTATTGCCATGCGACTGATTTCTTCTTCCATGGGCAGGGCTTACCAGTATGAGGCTGAGGCTCAGGAGAAGCGTTATTACAGCGGCACCAGGATACTTCGCAGTGAGGCCTTTGGGGAAATCCTGCAGGAACTTCTGGAACGCCGCAAACTGCAGGGCGAAATGCCTTTGGGCATTCTGAAATTGTCAGCTGGGAGCCATAGCTATGAGGAATTGGATGCGGTTTGTGGCAAGATGATCCGCAACGAGGATTTCCTGGGAGAATATCATGGCGAGCTTTACATACTGCTGCCGGATGCGGATGAAAATGTCTGTGTCATGGTGCAGGAGCGTTTGGCCAGGGAAGGTGTCACGGCAGTGCGTGAGGAGAAGGTGCTTTAATGGCTGGGCTGGACTGGAAAATACTCTTGCTGGCGCATTTGTCAGCCACAGGAATCTTCTTGCTGCTTAACTTCAGGGGTAAGACCAGGCTGCGGGCCTTTACAGAGGCAGCCATAGTCTTCTGCGTGCCGGTGGCAGGCTTGCTTATTCTGTGCCTTTTCAAGGTATGCGGGACGGTGCTGAGGCTTTGGGATATCCAGGAGCCGGAGGAGGAGGGGGAAGGTGAGGCCTTCTTCCTGGGCCCTCCGGTGCAGCGGGATGTGGTGCCCCTTAATGATGCATTCCTGGTGGAGGACAAGCAGCAGAAACGCCATTTCTTCACGGAGAGCATCAAGCAGGCCCTGGTGGAGAACCAGCAGATTCTCCGCATGGCCATGCATGACAAGGACAGGGAGATTGCCTACTATGCCGTGTCCATGCTCACTTCCCGCATGGAGAAAATGGAAGCAGAGCTTTTTGACAGGGAGTCAAGGGTGCTGAAGGGAGAGCAGCAGGAGGATTTGCCCCTGCTGCAGGAATATGCGGAACTTCTGAAGGAGTACATGGGCAACAAGAGCTTCATCGACCATGTTTCCTGGCGCAAGAAGCAGGAAATCTACGTGGCCATCCTGGACAGGCTCACCAAGCTCACCGGGGAAAATAAGGCATATTTCCAGGAGGAAGTGCACCAGCTGCTGCAGCTGCCTGACTATCCGGGGGCAGAGCAGGTCTGCAGGGATTTCCAGCAGCGTTATCCCCAGGCCGAGGAGCCCTATCTGAGCTTTATTGCCCTCTATGTGGCCTGGAAGAAGCCGGAAAAACTGCAGGAATGCCTGAGGGGGCTGAAAGCCCTGCCCATAGAGCTTTCCCCGGAGGCTCTGCGGGTGATAAGGTTCTGGGACAAGGGGGCGGCAAAGGTTGGATAAGCGTCATATTGTGCTTCTCTGTATTTTGGTGTCCCTTCTGGCAGCTTTTTTCCAGTTCAGCAGGATGGACGGCTTTTTGCGTTTCGGCATAGAAAAGAATATCCTGCCCTTGCCTCCCCTGGTGGGGCAGGAACAGGAGGAAAAGGGCTCCCAGGACAGATATCTCATCATCTATGACCACCATGATGTGCCCAGCGTCTTTGCCAGACACAGGCTGGAGTGGTTGCTGGACCAGGAGAAGAAGGAGCATGATTATGCTCTGGCTGGCGACCGCACCCTGGAAGATTTTTCTGCCTACCGCGGTGTGCTGATTGCCACAGGTTATCTTGACAAGGTGGCTTCCTGGGAGAAAATCCGCAGTTATGTAGAAGCAGGCGGCACAGCTGTGTGCCTGATGCGGCCGGAAAGCGCCGGGGACGGGGGCCTGCCAGAGGCCTATCTTGCGCCCCTTGGCATCAAGGCTGTCAAGGGGGAGGGGGATGTAAAGGGCATAAGCCTGCCTACAGACTTTCTCTGTGGTGGCAAAGGCTATGCCTTCGGCGATACTGCCTACAGCACCAATACTACCCTGGTGGAGCTAGTGCCGGAGGTAACTGTGCATATTTCCTCTTACGATGGCAACCCTTTGTTGTGGGAGAAAAAGCAGGGACAGGGGAAATACTTTGTCTTTGATGGCATTGTTCGGGATGACAAGACCAATATAGGCCTTCTGACTTCGCTGGTGAACCATTGCGGGGAGGATTCGCTCTATCCTGTCCTGGGCTACAAGGTCTTCTATATCGACGATTTCCCCGCTCCCGTGCCCGAAGGGAATTTCCAGCGCATCTATGATGAGCTGGGGGTCAGCACCCCGGAATTTTACCGCAATGTCTGGTGGCCCTTTATGCGGGAATGTGCCGAGGAATTCGGGCTGAAGTACACGGGGCTTATCATTGAGTCCTATGGGGACCAGGTGAAGGGGCCTTTCAAGCCCTTGGGGGGCAGGGCGGCCCGTGACAATCTCATCATCTACGGCAGGGAACTCCTGGATATGGGCGGGGAACTGGGGCTGCACGGCTATAACCACCAGTCCCTGGCTCCCGCAAGCTACCAGTTGGAGGAGCTTGACTATGTGCCCTGGGAAAGCAAGCAGGATATGCTGGAGGGAATGCTGGAACTGCGCCGCTATATCAAGGAAGCCTATCCTGAGTACCATTTCCGTTGCTATGTGCCCCCCTCGGATATCCTGAGCCCTGAGGGGAAGGAAGCCATACGGGAGGCCTTCCCGGAGGTGGACATCTTTTCCTCCCTTTTCGATGGCCCTTATGCTTCCCGGGCCTACATCCAGGACTATGAGCGGAAGGACGGCCTCTATGAGATGCCCCGCACCACAGCCGGCTATTCGCCGAATGGCCAGGCTCTATACGAAGATATCAGCATGATGAACTATATGGGCTGCTTTTCCCATTTTGTCCACCCCGACGAGCTCTTCTATGAGGAAAGCGCCCATCTCACCTGGGCAGATATGACCACAGGCTTCAAAAAATACATGGGGGAAATCATCTCCCGCTACGGCTGGCTGAAGCCTGTGACGGCCTCCGAGGCCGCCCAGGCCTTTGACGATTATATGGATATGGGCTACAGGGTTCAGCGCTCCAAAGAAAAACTGACCCTCACCTGCTGGAACTATCATCACCCTCTGCGCTTTATCCTGCGCAGTGAAAAGGAGCTTGACCATGCAGAGGGGGCAGAGGTCACGAAGTTTGGAGATACAGCTTATCTCATTGAGGCCCTGGAGCCTGAGTCTGCGCTTTATTGGAAGGAGGAGCCCTGATGCGGATTTGCCTGCTGGTTGAAGGTTCCTACCCCTATGTGGTGGGGGGCGTTTCCTCTTGGGTGCAGATGCTCATGGTAGGTATGCCTGAGCATGAGTTCGTCCTCTACTCGATTGGTGCCGAAAAGAAGGATCGTGGCTGCTTTAAGTACAAGTTTCCAGAGAATGTGAAGGGTATTCAGGAGGAATTCCTGGATGAAATCCTGGGCTTGAAGTCTTACGGTATGGAAGAAAATGTTCTCACCGCCGAGGAATGCCGGGTGCTCTATGACCTGGTGGTGGGGAAGAAGCCTATCAATATTAAGGAACTGGCGGCTATTTTTGGGGATGGGCATCGCTTCAAGGGGATGCTGGGCATCTTTATGACCAGTGATTTCTTTGATGTCATTCAGCGTGTATATGAGGAAAAGTACAGCTATCTGCCCTTTACGGAGTTCTTCTGGACTCTGCGCTCCATGCTGCTGCCCCTTTTCTATCTTCTGCAGCAGGATCTTCCCAAGGCAGATGTGTACCATAGCGTGGCCACTGGCTATTGCGGTGTCATTGGGGCATTGGCCTCGGAAATCCACCACAAGCCCTTTATTATTACGGAACATGGTATCTACTCCCGGGAAAGGGAGGCGGAGATTATCAAGAGCGATTGGGCCAAGGGAGATTTCAAATCCGTCTGGATTCAGTATTTCTATAATCTGGCTAAGCTGTCTTATACCTCTGCCCACAAAGTCTATACCCTCTTTGAACACAATGCGGAGGTGGAGAAGGATTTGGGCTGCGACCCGGAGAAGATCGGCATCGTGCCCAATGGCATCCATCTGGAGCGATTCCAGGACATACCTGAAGTGGAGGACCATGACGGGCCTTTTCGCATCGGGGCGGTGGTGCGGGTAGTGCCTATCAAGGATGTAGTGACCTTGCTGCGGGCCTTTTTCCTGGTGCAGCAGGAAATGCCGGACTCTGAGCTCTATGTGATGGGCGGTACGGAGGAATCCCCCGAATACTATGACCTATGCCTGCAGACAGTAGAAATGCTACAGATGGAAAACGTCCATTTCACCGGTTCTGTGCAAGTGACGGAGTACCTGCCAAAGATGGATCTCATGGTGCTTTCCAGTATCAGTGAGGGCCAGCCCCTGGCGGTGCTGGAGGGACAGGCGGCCCATCGTCCCTTTGTGACTACTGATGTGGGCTGTTGCCGGGAACTCATCTATGGGGCTTCCGACGACACGTTGGGCACGGCGGGAGCGGTGGTGGCTCCCATGGATTTTGAGGCCATGGCCCAGGAAATCCTGCGGCTGGCGAAAGATTATCCCCTGCGCAGGGAAATGGCCCGCATCGGCTTTGAGCGGGTGCAGGGGATGTATACCTATGATCTGTTTATTGAAAGTTACCGTAAGATTTACCAGGAAGCCGGGGAGGCAGGAGCAAGATGGCAGGCGTAGGATTTGAACTGAGGAAGCTTTTTCAGGCCAGAACTATGACGGGCCATGTGAAGGCCTATTCATACTCTGCCATCATCACGGCAGGTCCTTTTGCCCTGATGACGGGCATGGTGCTGGCGGTGCAGATGCTCTTTGCCTGGTACGGCATAGACGAGGAGGCGGGGCAGGTCTTTGTGGGTGCTGTGGTGTATGCTTTTGTGTTCTCACAGATTCTTTCCAGCGGTTTTACCATGGTGCTCACCAGATATTTGGCGGACTGCCTGTCCGTGCACCATTATGAGGATGTGACAGCTTCCTTGTTTGGCTTGGGTTCTATACTTACAGTGCTGGGGGCAGCGGTTTCCGTGGCATTTTTCTGGGACAAGCCCCTGGACTTGGTGACCAAGTGTCTTTCCTACCTTTTCTTTGCTTTGCTGCTGTTGGCCTGGGCAGAGAGCGTCTATCTTTCGGCTGTGAAGAAGTTCAAGGGCTTGCTGCTCAGCTATCTGGCGGGGGTGCTGCTGGCCATTTTCCTGGCCTGGGCTTTCCTGCACTTACAGTTGCTGCCGGCGGAGCAGTGTGGCCTGCTGGCTGTGGATGTGGGCATGACCTTGGTGGTGCTGCTGTTCCTGCTGCATATCGTGGATTATTTTGGGCTGTCACCAGAGGGGCAGAACTTTGCCTTCCTGCCCTATCTGGAAAGGCATTGGCGGCTATTTCTCATTTCCTTTGGTTACATGCTGGGCATTTTCCTGCCCAATATCATCATCTGGCAGGGGCCTTGGGGCGTGGAGGTGGCGGGAACCTTCAGGTTTGCCCCGGTGTATGATGTGGTTACCTTTTTTGCTTTTATCTCGGTACTGCCCCTGATGATGCTTTTTGTGGTGTCCGTGGAAACAGCCTTTTATGAGCGGTACAATGTGTATTTCACCCATATCACCAGGAAAGGAAATTTCCGGGAAATTGATGATGCCAGGAAGGATCTCCTGCATACCCTTTGGTTTGAGGTACGCCATATCGTGGAGTTCCAGCTGGTGTTCACCCTGGTGTTTTTGGTGCTTGGCAACTATGTCCTAAGCAATGCGGGCATTACCTATGCCCAAGTGAATATGTATAATGTGATACTCTTTGGAACCTTCTTTACGGGGCTCCTGCAGCTTATATACATTCTCATGGTTTATTTCGATTACCAGAAGGATGTGCTGAGGATTTCGGCCTGCTTTTGCCTGACGAACCTGCTCTTGGGGATTTTAGGGCTGTGGTGGCTGGGGCCGGACAGTTACGGTTTCACTTTTTTTCTGGCAGGTGCCATCAGCTTTGCTTTCGGCTTTTGGCGTCTGAGCCATTTCGGCGAGAGAATCAATTACTTTGTCTTCTGTTCCCAGCCCATGTTTTACCAGCCGGTGCAGGGCCCCTTTACCCGGCTGGCCATGTGGCTTTATGGTGATAAATACGTGGAACTGGAGCTTCTGGGAGGTGAAAAGAAATGAGGATGAGCAGGAAGCGGCGCAGAAATCGGGCATCATCCGTGAACACCTCCCAGCAGGAGAATATGCCTGAGAAACGTCTGTGCTATCGGATGACCAGGAAAAGGCTGCGCCTCAGACGCGAGGCCAGGCGCCCCTCTGCTGCAGGCGCACTTTCACTATCCACTGTCATGCTCTTCTTCACTGGGCTGACAGAGGCCGCTTCTTTGTCTACCATGCATGAGGTGCCTGCGGAGTTCCAGGCTCTGCGTAATGCCCGGGAGAAGATTATCAACTACCGGGCGGCGGAAAGAAGCCTGAGAAATGCCCAGGACAACCTGCTGGAGGCAGAACGGGCTCTGGCAACTGCCCGGCAGGACAGGGAGGAGGCCAATGAGGGGCTGCTGCGGGCCAGGCTGAACCTGGAAGCAGCTAAGGCGAATCTGGACAACATCAAGGCCAGTCTGGCTGAGGCGAGAGCAGAAAGCGAGCGTCGTACCCAGCTGGCACTCCAGTGCCAGCAGGCAGTGGCAGACTATCTGCCCAATATTTCTGCCCAGGAGGCCTCTGTGCAGCAGCTATCTGCCGAAGAAGCCCGTCTGGCGGGAGAATACGCAGCCCGCTATAAAGCAGTGTCAGGCCAGGTAGATGAGCTGGCTGCCCGTATCGAGCAGGCTTGGGAAAGCGTGGACTGGCAGCAGAACCGCATAGCCGAGGTGCAGGCCATGGCAGCAGGGGCAGGCACAGGGAATCCCGTTGATGATAATGGGGCGGCAGCTTATGAAAGCCGCCTGGAGGAAATCAGTTCAGCCCTGGAGCAGGAGAATGCTTTTCTGGATGAAATGTATGCCTATCTTGATGCGTTGGAAGCTGCCAGGGACAGTGCCGAAGAAGCGGAAAGCGAAATCCGTGACCTGGTGGCAGATCTGGTTGGGCAGCAGGCTGATGCCGAGGCAGACCTTGTCCAGAGCCAGCAGGACTTAGTGGAAACAGAGAAATGGCAGGAAGAGGCTGAAAAGGAAAATGTCCAGTCTGAAAAGGCACTTGACCTGGCTAAAAATGACCTGCAGGAGGCTCAGTATGAGCTGGAGCACTTCGGGGAGAGCAGTTCCTGGCAGAGCAGGGTGGAATACTACAGCTGGAAGGGCGCGCAGCATGGACATCAGCTGGTCCTGGGGCAGGAATTATACCAAAGCACGAAAAAGTACGATTTCGACCTTGGCTTTGGCTATGTGGTTTCCCATTCAGGCCATCAGGAGGGGCATGGCAATGTGTCGGCCATGATGGATACCCAGCTGTCTGTGACCCTGAAGAACGACCATAAGGTAAATGACGTGCACTATACGTTGGGCTTCAATCTGCCTACGGGGAAGGAAGCCCATGTGAATGCCCAGGTAGTGGAGGGGCTGGCCAGGTACACCTCCTTCAACAACGGCTTTATTTTCACGCCAGCAGTTGAAGCGACTCATCATTTCAACGAAAAAGAGAGCCTTACTGGCAGGCTGAGTTATTCCTTCAGGGGCAATTATAAGGTGAAGAATACGGACACTTTGGGTCGTATGGAGACGGAGAAGATCAGTCCCGGCAACCAGCTGACGCCAGAGTTGATTTACCTTTATGCCGGAGAGAAGGACCAATACACCATCAAGGGAGGCTATGTGCATAATGGCAGCACCTCGCAGGAGGGCAGCAGTGCCTCCGAGTACCGGGATGGCAACAGTGTCTGGCTCAGGTGGTTCTATAGCCATGACCTGACTCCCGTGGATTCCCTGCAGGTTTATGCTTCCTATAGCCATGAGGGCAAGGCTGCCTTCTATGACCAAAGCTATCGTCCCTATAATGGCAGCCTTAGCTGGTATGAATTCGGCTTGGGGTGGCGGCATAAGTGGAAAAAGGGGCAGTATCTCCAGCTTGGCCTCAACTATCAGCAGGCCCATGGCAATCTTTACCGTTACAGCACCCGTGGGAATGAATCGGAGGAGAACTATCTCTTTTCTCCCCGCAGGCTGTCTGCCACCCTCACCTATGGGCAGCAGCTGACAGACAGGGGGAACTTGGAATTACGGTTGGAACGCTATGTCATCAGCGAGAAGAAACATCGTGGCTATAATGGCTGGGGCTTGGCTCTGATGTACAATTATTCCTTCTGAACAGGAGCAGTTTATGAGCATTTTCAAGATTATAGCGGCTGGTCTGGCCCTGTTCCTTGGGGCTTCGGCTGCTTCCAAGGCAGACCCTGCATTGGACTACCCCAGGGCCATGGTGGACCTTATCTGCCAGCTGAAGAGTTATGCCGGGGAGCAAAGACCCGGCTTTGGCCTTCTTGGCAATGGGGGTGCCGGTCTTTTCCTGGAGCAGGATGGCAATACGGGGGAGAATGTAGGGCACTTTATCCAGTCTTTGGATGGCACCATGGCGGAATCTGTTTTCTTTCGCTGGGACACGGATGAGGATAAGGCAGTCAGGACAGCCGGTGAGGATACGGAGTATTTCCATCAGGCTTTGGCTCCGGCCAGGACTGCCGGGATGCCGGTTTTCAGCCTGGACTATGTTGATTCGCGGGAAATGGCAGCAGAATCATACAGGAAAAACAAGGAAAAGGGTTATATCTCCTGGGCCTCCTTCCGCAGGGAATTGGATGCTCTGCCAGAAGAAGTGCCGTACAAAGTCAATAGCAAGGATATTACGTCCCTTTCCCAGGTGCAGAACTATGTGGTTTTGCTTAATCCAAGCAAATTTGGTTCCCAAGAGGCATATCTGGAAGCTATGAAGCGTACAGATTATGATTTACTGATCATTGACCTTTTTTATGGGGCAAATCCCCTGACTGCCGAGGAAGTTGCTTCCCTGAAGCGCAAGGCTGATGGCGGCCGACGGCTGGTCTATGCCTATATGAGCTTGGGGGAAGCGGAGACCTACAGGTTTTACTGGCAGAGTGAGTGGCAGAGTAATTTGCCTGACTGGCTGGCAGAGGCTAATCCCGACTGGCAGAATAATTTCAAGGTAAAATTTTGGCGGCCCGAATGGCAGGAAATCCTTTATGGCAATCCCGATGCCTATCTTGATAAGATTATCGCTGCAGGCTTTGATGGAGCCTTCCTGGATGTGATAGATGCCTATTATTATTTCCTGGCCCAGGAGCAGAAGCAGGACTGATGATGGGGGTGTAAGCTATGTCACAGGATTGGAGCATTTACAGAAGGTCTGTGCTTTTTGTGCTGATTACGGCGGTACAGGAACTGTACCATGGTTCTGATGTAGTGGTGCAGTTTACTGCCAACAAAGGGCTTTTCTGCGAGCTTAACCATCTGCCGGTGCGTCTTGACGAGGGGGTGACAGCCGCCATTGAGGAAAAGATGCGCCAGATTGTGGCAGAGGACCGTCCCCTGGTTAAGAAATCCCTGCCCAAGGAAGAGGCTGTGCGTCTCTTCAAGGAAGGGCGGCAGATTGAGAAGGCCAATCTCATCCAGGCTTTGGACAGACCAATGGTGAGCATCTACAGCTGTGGAGACTATCATGATTATCTCTACGGCAGGCTTCTCTCCTCCACGGGAGGTTTGGGCCATTTCGAACTGGACTATGAGCCACCGGGAATCCTCCTGCGCATGCCTACCCAGTATACCTTTGAAACTATGACGGTGCCCAAGCGGGTGCCGCAGCCTAAGTTCAGCCACACCCTCGCTGAGGCCAAGAGGTGGGCTCAGATACTTCATTGCCAATATGTGACGGATCTTAACCGTGCCAACCGCCAGGGGCATATAGGAGAAGTTATACGGGTGTCCGAGGCACTGCAGGAAAAGAATATTGTCCAGGTGGCGGACCATATAGCCAGCCACAGGGGAGATTTGCGGCTTATTCTCATTGCCGGCCCCTCCTCTTCAGGGAAGACCTCCTTTGCCCAGAGATTGCGGGTGCAGCTCCTGGTAAACGGCCTGGAGCCGGTGTCCATCTCTTTGGATGACTACTTCGTGAATCGTGAGGATACCCCAAAAAATGAAGCGGGGGAGTATGACTATGAGTGTTTGGAAGCTTTGGATACGGAGCTTTTCAATGAGCAGATGGTGGCCCTGCTGCGGGGAGAAAATGTTACCCTGCCCCATTACAACTTCCTGACAGGCATGAGTGAAAGGGAGGGGGGGCGTCACCTTATTGTGGGGCCTAACCAGCCCATTATCGTGGAGGGCATCCACGGCTTGAATGAGAAGCTAAGTGAGCTGGTGCCCAGGGAAAATAAGTATAAAATCTACATAAGTGCCCTGACCCAGCTGAATATTGACGCCCATAACAGGATTCCCACCACCAGTGCCCGTCTTCTTCGGCGGCTGGTGCGGGACTACCAGTTCCGTGGTGCTCATGCCCTGAAGACCCTCCATCAGTGGCAGGCGGTACGGGATGGGGAGGAAAAGTACATTTTCCCCTTCCAGGAAGAGGCGGACTTTATGTTCAACTCCGCACTTATCTATGAACTTGGCATCTTGAAGCGCTATGCTGAGCCTCTGCTGGAGACGGTCTCCCCGGAGGTGCCGGAATATGAAATGGCTCGCCGTCTCCTTGACTTCTGCCAGTATTTTGATGATATCGAAGCGGAGGATGAGGTGCCCAACAATTCCCTGCTCAGGGAGTTTATAGGAAAATCGGTGTTTTTCAAATAGGACGAGGCAATGATAGAAATAAAATCTTTGGTAAAAAAATTCCCCCACAAGGACAAGGCTGGGAAAGAGACGTATAAAACAGCAGTTGACGGCCTGTCTCTTTCCATAAGACAGGGAGAGATTTTCGGTCTTTTGGGACCCAATGGTGCAGGCAAGACCACTACCATCCGCATGCTGACTCTCCAGACCAGGCCCACCAGCGGCAGCATCTACTATGATGGGCTGGAGCTGGCCTCCCATGGAGTTGAGCTTAAAAGCCTTATTGGGGTGGTGCCCCAGCATGTGAATTTTGACCAGGATCTGACCGTGGGGGAGAATCTGGAGCTACATGCCAGGCTCCATCATCTACCATCCCAACAGAGGCAGACCCGGATAAGGGAGCTGTTGGAATACATGGAGCTGGGGGAAGTGGTGAATGATGGGGTAAGGCGGCTCTCCGGGGGTATGAAGCGCCGGCTGCTCATAGCCAGGGCACTTATCCATAAGCCCCGTATCCTCTTCCTTGATGAGCCCACCGTGGCCCTTGACCCTCAGGTGAGACGGCGGATATGGGATTTGGTGCGAAAAATGGCAGAGGATGGAGTGACAGTTTTCCTGACCACTCACTATATCGAGGAGGCTGAGGCCCTGTGCAACAGGGTGGCTATCCTCAACAAGGGGAAGTTGGTGGCAGTTGACAGTCCTGCTCGTTTGCGTGATAATTTCCAGGAGGCCCATTTGGAGGATGTTTTCCTGAAATTGACGGAAAAGAAGGTGGAGGCATGATGAGACAGGCGCTTTGGGATATTGGCACTGTTTTTTGGCGTGACTGGATAGTGCTAAAAAAGCGCATGGGCAAATTCATACTTTCCCGCATGGTGGCGCCCCTGCTCTATATGGTGGCTTTTGGCTGGGGCCTGGGGCGCAGCATACAGGTGGAGTCAGGCACCTATCTGGATTTTCTGGTGCCGGGTATTTTGGCCCTTAACTCCATGAATATCAGCTTCAACAGCATAACTCCTGTCCATGCGGAGAGAGTTTACCATAAGAGCCTGGAGGAATATATCATAGCTCCCCTTTGGCCCGATGCCTTTGTCATAGGCAAGGTGCTGGCGGCTGTCCTCAGGGGGCTTATTTCTTCGGCTATTATTGTGGTGCTGGCCTGGTGCTTTGGGGCAAGTTTGTCCTTGTCACCAATTTTCCTGCTGGTGCTGGCGCTGAACTGTGTTATCTTTGCGGAAATAGGCTTTTGGGCAGCCATGAAGATTAGCACCTATGAAGAAATGGCCCAGGTCAATACATATATACTTCTGCCCATGTCCTTTTTGTGCGGGACGTTCTTTAAGACCACAGCCCTGCCTGATTTGGTCAGGGCTTTTATAGAGCTTTTGCCCCTTACTCATGCGTCCTATCTTTTAAGGGCACTGGCAGGAGGGCAGTCCCTGTCCTGGCTGTCCTTGCTGGTCATGGCAGCTTATAGTATTTTTTGTTTTTGGCTGGGGCGCAGGGCATTCAGGCAACTGACGAATTAAGGTTGAGGAAAAGATAAAAGATGTTCAAGAATATTATGCACCACCAGGCATCCTCAGGAGAGGACTGCGCGAAGCTTTGCTGCACGAGGATAGAGGATTTCGGGGTCAAGGTGGGCAGGCTGTCTATCTTTGACAAGGTAAATATACATATCCACTGTGGCCAGTTGACGGCCTTGATTGGGCCTAATGGCGCAGGCAAGAGCACCCTATTGAAGGCTATCCTGGGGGAGGTGCCCCATACAGGCCAGCTTAAATATGTTGATGCCAAGGGAAAGCGTACAGGGCATCCCCTGATTGGCTACGTGCCGCAGTATCTGCGTTTTGATGTCAGCGCTCCTACCAGTGTCATGGATATCTTCATGGCCTGCCTGTCGGATAAGCCAGTCTGGTTTTGGCCGGGCAAGTCCCTGCGGCCCAGGGTCCTGAAAAGCCTTGAGCGGGTGAGGGCAGCCCATCTTATAGACAGGAGACTGGGGGCTCTTTCAGGAGGGGAGCTGCAGCGGGTGTTATTGGCTCTGGCCCTTGATCCCATGCCTGATTTGCTGCTTCTGGATGAGCCGGTTTCCGGGGTGGACCAGAACGGCCTGGAGCTTTTCTATGAAATAGTGGCGGAGCTCAGGGAAAAAGAAGATATGGCCATTATCCTTATTTCACACGACCTTAATATGGTTGCCCGTCATGCAGACCAGGTGGTGCTGATGGACAAGGGCGTAGTTTGCAGCGGTACCCCTGAGGAAGTCTTTGGGGACAGCCGCACCAAAAGGATTTTTGGCATGCTGGCAGGAGAGGGAACAGCGTCCCTGCCCAAGGTTCAGGCGGCTCACCCGGAGGAACCTGGCAGGCCTCGCAGGGAGGTGCGGGATTGATGGAAACGATTTACGGCATTATGGATGTCCTGCTGCCCTTTGCCTGGGCTGGTCACAATTTCATGAAGCATGCCTTCCTGGCAGTGCTGCTGGTGATGCCTCTCTTTGGGCTTTTGAGCACTATGGTAGTTAGCAGCCGCATGGCTTTTTTCTCGGATTCTTTGGGTCATGGTGCCTTTACGGGCATTGCCATAGGGGCCTCCCTGATTGTCTTTTCCGTACTTTTTTCTCTCGTTATCACCTACATCAAGAACAAGAGCACGGCTTCCACTGATACCATCATTGGTGTCTTTTCCTCCACGGCCATCGCTGTAGGTTTGATGATCATGAGCTATGGGGGCAGTTTCAACAAGTTTTCCTCCTATCTGGTGGGAGATATCCTGAGCATCACCCCGGAGGAACTGGGGGCCTTGCTCGTGGTCTTCCTGCTGGTTCTTCTGATGTGGAGCGTGCTTTTCAACAGGCTGCTGGTGCTGTCCATCAATCCTTCCTTTGCCCGCAGTCGGGGCATCAATTCCTTCCTGGCAGAAAGCCTCTTTGCCGCAACTTTGGCAGTGGTGGTGTCTATCAGCATCCAGTGGGTGGGCATTCTCATCATCAATGCCATGCTGGTACTGCCTGCAGCAGCGGCTAGGAATCTGGCGGGTAATGTGAAGCAGTACCATTTTCTTTCTGTGCTCATAGCCTGGACAGCGGGAATCGGCGGTCTGATTCTGGCCTATTATTTCAACATGGCGGCAGGTGCCACCATTGTGGTTATCTCTGCTGCAGTGTTCTTTGTGACATTGCTCCTGAAGCCATATTTTGTAAGGTAACAAGGTAAAAAAATATTGATGTTGTCCTTAATATTTCTATCCTTTTCAACGATATACAAATATAAGAGAGATCTCTTACCGCAGTGCAAGTTCGGAGGTGGAGATGATGTTGGAAAGGATAGAAAGGGTGACCCGTGTAAAGGGAACGGAACTGGATATTGGTCGTTCTTTCAAGCGCAAGGAAGGCTATGAGGACGAAAAGGAGAAAAAGCAGGAGTTCTCCAAGATGCTGCAGAAGGAAATGCAGAAGGAAGTGCGGCCTGACAATGACGGCGGGCCGGGAGTTCCCAAGGCCTATGCCTTGACTATTGACAGCAAGCCTACTCATTCCCTTTATTATAATTACTTGGTAGATATAACCAAAGCGAGGAATATCGTATATGGAAATAGATGAAGAATACATGCGGCTGGCTCTTTTGGAGGCGCAGAAGGCTTATGAGCTGGAGGAGGTTCCCATCGGTGCCGTGCTCGTGGACGAGCAGGGACAGGTGGTGGCCTCGGGGCATAATATGCGGGAAATCTGGCATGATGCTACAGCTCATGCAGAGCTGATCGCCATACAGGAGGCCTGCCGCAAACTGGGTCGCTGGCGCCTTTCGGGCCTGACCCTGTATGTGACCATAGAACCCTGCCCCATGTGCGCAGGGGCTATTGTCATGAGCAGGGTAGACCGGGTAGTCTACGGCAGCACCGATGCCAAGGCAGGAGCCTGCGAGTCGGTGTTCAACATCCCAGGCAATGAGACCCTGAACCATCGCCCGGAAATAAGGGCGGGTGTCCTGCAGGAAGAATGTGCAGGAATCATGAAGCGCTTCTTTAAGGAGCGCAGGGAAAAGAATAAACAGCTGAAGAAGGCACAGTCCTGAGTTTGGGGGACTGTGCCTCTTTTTCGCTTCCTGCCTTGAAGGAGTATTGTCCCTTTGTTACAATAAGAGAAAAAGGAACTATCTGCTTTGGAGAGGTGAAGCGCATGAAGCAGCATTACGTCATGCCCGTGGGGGTGGATGACTTCCGACAGGTGCGGGAAAAATATTATTATGTGGACAAGACGGATTTCATCAAGAAACTCATAGACGGCCATGCCGCGGCCACCCTTATCACCCGACCACGGCGGTTTGGCAAGACTCTGGCCATGAGCATGCTCTATTACTTCTTCACCCTGAAAGAGGCAGAGCGGAACAGGGTGCTCTTTGAAGGCACAAAGGTAGAGGCCGCAGGTGAGCGGTACATGGCGGAGCAGGGGACGAAGCCGGTGGTCTTCCTGAGCTTGAAGGATATCAAAGAAAATTCCATGGGGGATATGCTTGAGGCCTTTGCTTCACTAATGAAGAAGGCTTACCAGTCGTTCAGGTATCTTTTGGAAAGTGAGGTCCTCTATCCGGAAGACAAGGAAAGTTTTCAGGCTGTCTTGTCCGGCAAGGTATCCAAGGTGGAATTGCAATACTCACTGAGCAACCTGACCGATTATTTGGCCCGCTATCACAAGAAAAATGTCCTGGTGCTAATTGATGAGTATGATGCACCTATTCAGGCTGCCTGGGATAACGACTACTATCCAGAAGCCATCAATTTTGTGCGCAATTACCTAAGCTCTGTGCTGAAGTCCAATCCCCATTTGGACTTTGCCGTCTTGACTGGCGTGCTGCGCATTGCCAAAGAGAGCATCTTCAGCTCCCTGAACAATCTCAAGGTAGCCAGCGTAGCCGCAGGTGGCCTGGAAGAAGTGATGGGGTTTACTCATGCAGAAATAGAGCAGATGGCAAAGGACTTTGGCGTGCCGGAAAAGTATGAGGAGATAAAGGCTTGGTATGACGGGTATAATTTCTCTGGCAGGGAAATGTATAATCCCTGGTCTGTGGTGAGCTATTTTGAAAACAACTGCCAGGCTGCCGCCTATTGGGTTAATACTTCCGGCAACAGTATCTTGAGCCAACTGTTGGAAAATGCCACGGTTGCCCAGACGAATGAACTCACGGAACTGATGGAGGTTATCATCTACAGTGATATAAGCGAAAACAGCGATGCCCTGTATTCCATGCTGCTGAATACAGGCTATCTTACCATGGCAGATTATCCCGATCCCTACACAGGCGACGATTGCACCATGAGAATACCGAACTGGGAAATACAGACTCTCTTCAAGAAAGAAGTCATGCGGTATTTGACAGGCATAGGCTCAGATGCGAAAATGCTCAAGAAGCTTTTGAGCAGCTTGCTTACTGGCAAGGCTGCGGATTTTGAGGCGGAACTTTCCGGCTTCCTGTGCGCTATGGCAAGCTTCTATGATACTGGTGCCAAAGAAAACTTTTATCACGGCCTGGTGCTGG
This sequence comes from uncultured Selenomonas sp., assembly GCA_905234515.1. Lineage (GTDB taxonomy): Bacteria > Bacillota > Negativicutes > Selenomonadales > Selenomonadaceae > Selenomonas_B. The sequence goes on along the minus strand of CAJOIN010000012.1, from coordinate 4,222 downwards.
GCTTGCTGGCCACGCTGATGCCACGCTTTGAGGTGGTCAGCAATCGGGAAGCCGGCTATGGCAGATTCGACATCGCTATCTTTCCCGGCAAGAACCAGACAGCAGGTGCCCTGCTTGAGTTCAAGGTGGCGGAGAGTGAGGGAGAGATGACCATACGGGCCAAGGAAGCCCTGGCACAGATAGAGGAGAATGCCTACACCGCAGAATTTGAGCGGCGCGGGGTAAGTGACGTGTGGCAGTACGGTATTGCTTTCTGCGGGAAGAAGTGCCATATTGAGAGGAAAGCTCAAGAGTGAATTATCGTTTGTTGAATCATCGCCTGTAATAAGGGCGGGAGTCATAAAGCGCTTCTTTAGAGAGCGCAGGGAAAAGAATAAGTAGCTGAAGAAGGCACAGCCTAGTGAGTGAGGGCTGTGCCTTTTTGGTGCGCCTGGCAAGGGACATAAAAACCTATACTTGAAATGAAATATCGAAATAGCAGCGATAATCGTTCTATATATGGTCTTTAAGCTGGTTATCCAGGATTGAGTAGAAAAAATTGTCGCCAAATGAAATGACGCATATTTCTTTTTCCTCCATTCTGTTGTAAAATATAGTAAATGGTGATTTAGTAAATTGTAATTTACTAAAGAGGAGATGAGCAATATGCAACGGTACAATTTCATAGGACGCGAAAAGGAACTAGCCAGACTGGATAAAATGTACGGTAGCCAAGTGCAGGAAGTCACTTTGATTTATGGGCGACGGCGTGTGGGCAAAAGTGAACTGATAAAGCATTTTATCCAGCAGCACGCTGATGAAGCCATATATTATGAGTGCAAGCAGACCACCGAGTTGAATAATGTAGTGACTCTTGGAGAATTAGTCTCCGATAAAATGAATCTTCCTCCTCTTGGATTCACCAATATGGAACAACTGCTGGATTTCCTGTTCAAGCAGGCATGTATGAGAAAGATCATCCTGGTCTTGGATGAATATCCTTATTTGCAAAAGATAGTAACCGGCTTGGATAGCATCTTGCAGTCACTGATTGACAAGTATAAGGAACAGTCGCAAATCAAGCTGATATTATGCGGTTCCTTTGTGGACACTATGAAAAAACTGCTCCTGCGGCATAATCCTTTGTATGGGCGTATTTCTGTAGTGCTCAACCTGAAGCCAATGAACTACATGGAATCGGCAAGGTTCTATCCCTCTTTTTCCCGTGAAGACAAGGTGCGGCTCTATAGCGTGTTTGGTGGAATCCCTTACTACAACAGCCTCATAGATGAGAGCCTGTCCGTCAAAGGAAACATCATGGAACTGATCGCTATGCCAGGTGCCAGGCTTGAAGATGAGGTTTCCATGTATCTAAGTACTGAACTTGCCAAGATAAACAGTGCCAATGAGGTGTTTGAGGCCTTGACCAAAGGCTTTTCCAGGTTCAGTGATATCTTGTCCCAGTCCCACCTGTCCAGCAGTGCTTTATTATCTGATGTCTTGAAAAAGCTGATGTTGATGGACATGGTGGACAAGGAAGCTCCCATCAATGATGCTGGCAATAAAAAGAAGGCTGGCTATTACATCAGTGACAATATGTCCATGTTCTTTTATCGGTATATTTTTCGCTATGCCTCCCAACGGCGCATTATGAACCCCGAGGTTTTTTACCAGCGTTACATTGAGAGTGATTTTGAGCAATTCTATGTGCCCAAACGGTTCGAGGATATTTGCAAGCAATTCCTCATCCTGAAAAATCAGCAGGGCGAAATGGATGAACCTTTTGAGTCCATCGGCAAATACTATTATGATTTGCCCAAGGAGCATAAAAATGGTGAATTTGATGTAGTAACCAAGGATGACCGTGGCTATGCTTTTTATGAGGTCAAGTTTCGTGACACTCCTGTTTCAAATGCCATGGTAGAAAAAGAAATCCAGCAGGTGAACATGAGTGGCTTGTATTGCTACCGGTATGGGTTCTTTTCTAAGTCGCGCTATGAAGAAATTTCCCGCTCTGATGTGGTCAAGTATACTTTGGACGACCTGTATCCTGAATAAGTTTCTCCCATAAAAAATGGACTGTGCAAATGCACAGTCCATTTTTTCAATTGCAATGGAAAGAGGAAGCTTACTTGTTGATAAGCTCCATGATCTCCTTAGCGCGGCCTTCGGAACCGAGAACGTCCTTGATCTTGTGCTCGACGAGCTCCTTGATGTAGGAACGGCCGTCAGCCACATACTGACGCGGGTCGAAGTGCTCCGGATGAGCAACGAAGTGCTCACGGATACCAGCGGTGAGAGCCAGGCGCAGGTCGGAGTCGATGTTGATCTTGCAGACTGCGGACTTAGCTGCCTTGCGGAGCTGATCCTCAGGAATGCCTACAGCATCATCCAGCTTGCCGCCGTTGGCGTTGATGATCTGGACGTACTTCGGAATAACGGAAGAAGCACCATGGAGAACAATCGGGAACTCAGGAATCTTCTTCTCAATCTCAGCCAGGATATCGAAGCGGAGCTCAGGCGGTACGAGAACGCCATCAGCATTGCGGGTGCACTGCTCGGGCTTGAACTTGAAGGCACCATGGGAAGTACCGATAGCAATAGCCAGGGAGTCTACGCCAGTCTCTTTAACGAACTCCTCAACCTCTTCCGGCTGAGTGTAAGCTGCATCGTGAGCGGCAACCTTGACATCATCTTCGATGCCGGCCAGCTTGCCGAGCTCAGCTTCAACGCAAACACCATGCTCATGTGCGTAAGCAACAACTTCCTGAGTGCGCTTGATGTTCTCTTTGAAATCATAGTGAGAACCATCGAACATTACAGACGTAAAGCCATCATCGATGCAGGCTTTGCAGGTCTCGAAATCAGCGCCGTGGTCGAGGTGCAGAGCGATAGGAATATCGTTGACTTCCAGAGCAGCCTCAACAAGGTGACGGAGATACGGACCTTTTGCATACTTGCGTGCACCAGCGGATGCCTGCAGGATAACAGGAGAGTTCAGCTCAGCAGCTGCCTCAGTGATGCCCTGCACGATTTCCATGTTGTTCACGTTGAAAGCGCCGATAGCGTAGCCGCCCTCGTAAGCCTTCTTGAACATTTCTTTAGTTCCAACTAATGGCATTTTTCATTACCCCCTAATCTTTATGGTCGAATTAACCTTGTCTATTATACCATATAAAAATCATTTACGGTAGAGTTGAAAGATAATTTTTACAAAGTTGCGCCGTTTGCATTCCCTATAGTAGAATAGGAATGAAATAATTCATAGAACGGAAGTGTGAGGATATGGAAGAAAAAGAAAGAGAAGGCCTGCCGAACCTGCAGTGGTTCCCGGGGCACATGAAGAAAGCCCAGCGGCTCATTGAAGAAAACCTCAAGCTGGTGGATGTGGCCATCGAGCTTCTTGATGCCCGCATTCCTTACAGCAGCGCCAATCCCATGCTGGCAGAGATCATCAAGGACAAGCCGAGGCTGGTGGCGCTAAACAAGTCAGATCTGGCTGACCCGGAGCAGACCCGCGCCTGGGTGACGTATTTCAAGAGCCGGGGCATAGGGGCTGTTTCCATCGATTCCCTGAACGGCAAGGGCATGAAACAGCTGGTGAAGCTGGCGGAGGACCTGGCCCGTCCCAAGACTGAGAAACTGGTGAGCAAAGGGGGCAAGGCCAGGGCTGCCCGCTGTATGATCCTGGGCATTCCCAACGTGGGCAAGTCTTCCCTCATCAACCGGCTGGCGGGTTCCGCCAAGGCCAAGGCTGCCGACAAGCCGGGTGTCACCCGGGCCAAGCAGTGGATCAAGCTGGGCAGCAATCTGGACCTGCTGGATATGCCCGGCATTCTCTGGCCCAAGTTCGAGGATATGACTGTGGGGCTGAAGCTGGCCTTTACAGGAGCCATCAACGACGATATTTACGACAGGGAAAAGGTTACGGCACTGCTCCTGGAAACTCTGCGTCGTGACCACCTCGAGCGGCTGACAGAGCGCTTCAAGTTCAAGGGTGAGCTGCCGGCAACGGGGCTGGAGCTTTTGGAAGCTGTGGGCAGGAAGCGCGGCTGCCTGGTGAAGGGCGGCGTGGTGGATTTGGAAAAGGCCGTCAATATCGTGCTGACGGAGTTCCGCTCCGGCAAGCTGGGGGCTGTGACCCTGGACGAAGTTCCCGCGGAAGATAAAGCAGAGGCAGCTGAGGGGAGCGAAAAAAAACTTGATTGATTTATCGAAAATGACGATAAAAGATATTGAGAGG
>CAJOIN010000011.1 GCA_905234515.1 uncultured Selenomonas sp. | reverse complement strand
CTGTTCCATCAGGTCCACGCGGGAGAAGATCTTGTCCGGATGGCTCGCGAGGAACGTCAGCAGCTCATACTCGCGCTGCGTCAGCTCAACGAGCGCGCCACGCTTGTAGACCTGATTGTTTTCCGTATCGATCGTCAGGCCGCCGCCCGCGCTCATGCCGCGTTCCTCCTGCGCGGAGGGCACGACCATCGCCGTGCGGCGGATGTTGGCGCGCACCCGCGCGATCAGCTCGCGCATCGAAAACGGCTTAGTGATATAATCGTCCGCGCCGATCTCCAGGCCGAGGATCTTGTCCTCCTCCTCCTCGCGCGCGGTCAGGATGATGATGGGCACATTGTCGCCCTCCTCGCGCAGCGCCTTGCAGACGTCGAAGCCGATCATCTTCGGCAGCATGACGTCCAGCAGAATGAGGTCGGGCTTTTCCGAGCGCGCCAACGCAAGCCCGATCTCCCCGTCATAGGCTTCAAGCACGTCATAGCCCTCGCGATCCATGTTGAAGCGGATGATGTCCACGATGTTCTTCTCGTCCTCGACGATGAGGACGCGCTTCTTCTGCTCCATGCGGAGTCGCCTCCTTACCTTTGATTTACTGCCCTCTTTGCCGCAGGGCGTAGACCTTCAGCACGCCCGCAACGGTCTTGGCGTCGGTCAGCTCGCCGTCCATGACGCGACGCACCATTTTGTCAAAGGGCGTGCGAATGAGATCAAGGAACTCATCCTCGTCCGGCGAGGTCTCCCCCATGTCGAGGCCCTCGGCGAGGTAGAGATACAGCACCTCGCCGTAGGCACCGGGAGAGACTACCAGCGGCCCCAGCTCGGTAAAACGCTTTGGCGTCGCGCCTGTTTCCTCCTTCAGCTTCCGGGACAGGTAGCTGGCTGAGACTCCCAGCTCATCTGCCAAAGTCTCACTGCTAAGACGGTTCTGATAGCCCCCCTCAATGCGTTTCAGGGCCGCCTGGACGTAGGGGTTCCCCGTATGATAAGCCGCCTTGAGGCCCTCATCCCAGGAAAGCTCATCCTGCTTTGGGGCTTCGGGCGGCTTTTCCAGTTTCATCAGGGCCTTGCCCAAGTCCTCCTCGTTCACGGGCTTCAGCAGGTAGTCGCTGACCTCCAGCCGCAGGGCCTGCTGAGCATAGGAAAAGTCCGCATAGCTGGTGAGATAGATAAGCTTGGCAGGATTGCCCTCGGCCCGCAGGGCCTCCGTCAGGGCAATGCCGTCCATAATGGGCATCTTGATATCCGTCAGCACCACGTCGGGCTTTTTCTCCCGAATAACCTCAAGGGCCTCCTGGCCGTTGCCGGCCTCCCCCACCACCTTGGCTCCCAGCTTCAGCCAGTCAATAGTGCAGATAAGTCCCCTTCTGATGATTTCCTCATCCTCCACAATAACCAAATCCAGCATGCTTTGCCTCCCTCCAAAACAAGCCCTTAGAGGCCCTGTTCCAGCCTCTCCACCAGCCAGGCCAGCAGATGCTCCTCCACGGCGCAGCCCTTCAGCCTGGCTGCTTTTCTTATGCCTTCATGAGCATTGGCTGGTGCCACGGAAATATCTGCTTCCTCCAACATTTCCTTGTCGTTGAGGTAATCCCCGCAGGCGATGATTTCAATCCCAGGCAGGGCCTCACGGATGGCTGCCAGCATGGCTCCCTTGGAAACATCCCGGGCCACGAACTCATAGTAGTTGTCCTCGGAGTAGAAGCCGTTGGCCAGCTGTGCCACGCCCATTTCCTCCGCCAGCTTCACATATTCCTCAAGATGCTCATGCTTGTCGCAGGCAAAGAATTTCAGCCAGGGAGTTTTCCCCGTGTCCACCAAAGTTTCCAAATCCGTATGGTCATAGCGATAATATTCGAAGGGCAGCCGGGGATCATCATTGGCCTCCGGGGTCACCACATGGCAGTTGTCCGCAGTGTAAACCTCCAGGCAGGCCTCCTTGAAGCGCTTCAGGCTCTCCCGGGCAAAGGCGGGCCAAAGATTCTTTTCATCCCCTGCCGTCAAGGGCAGGGTCTTCATGACCTGCTTCTGCTCCCAGTCGTAGAGCATGGCACCGTTGAAGAAGACACTGGGGGCATTGATGGGCAGCCCCTCCACATAGCCAGCAGCCGCCTCAGGAGTGCGTCCTGTAGCAATGGCAAAGCGGCCCCCCTCAGCCACGAATTTCTGGATGGCCACCCTGTTTTCCGAAGAAATGACACCTCCCCGGGGTATCAGGGTACCGTCCAAATCTGAGATTATGAGTTTTCCTGTAAACTTTCCCATATTTTTTACACTCCTAATTATCTGCAGTCTCTATCCTTTGCAAATTTCCCGGCAGCTCCAGGCTGATTTCCGTGCCCCCTTCTGCGGGACAAGCTATCTTCAGCCCATATTCTTCGCCATAGAGCAGCTGCACCCGCCTTTGGACGTTAAACAGCCCCCTGTGGCCCGTGTTGTTGTCCCCGGAGGCCAGAAGCTCTTCCAGCTCCTGCAGCTTCCCGGGCTCCATGCCCCTGCCCCTGTCCTTAACCAGGATATGCAGGCAGCCCTCCTGCAGCGCCACCCGGAACTCTATTCTCATCTGCCCCTTCTCATCCTCGCCATACTTGATGGCATTTTCCAGCAGGGGCTGGAAGAGCAGCTTGGGAATATAGACTCCCAGGGCCCTGGCATCAATATCAGAGGCAAAGTCCAGGCGGCTGCCGAAGCGGTACTTCTGGATTTTCATATAGCTTTCCAGATACTTCAAATCCTCCCTCAGCTCCGCCTGCCGCCCCCCGCTGCTGATGCTGTACCTCAACAGGGCAGACAGGGCCATGATCATCTCCGTGGCAGCCCCCGGGTCCAGACGCACCATGAACTTGATGTTCTCCAGGGTATTGAAAAGGAAGTGGGGATTGAACTGGGACTCCAGCTCCTTAAGCTGGGCAATGGCGGTCTGGTCATCCACCGCCTGGGCGGTAAGGCGGCTTTCCCGGGCAATGCTCCTGAGCAGCAGGGGGATCATCAGCAGCACTGCCAGGAGCAGCGCCCCTGCCCCGATGGCATAGCGGGTGAAAAGGTCCGACACCCGGGAAATGGCATAGACCCGGTAGGGAACCCCTGCCAAATCCGTCTGCTGTCCCGTCACATAGTAGACTTCCTTCTCCAGGGTCACCAGCCCCCGCTCTTCCTGCAGGAAATCCCCTTTCAGCTTCCGAAAGTCCAGCAGGGCCTCCGGCCCCTGCCACAGCCGCACATTGTCAAGACCGTCCACCAGGGCAATATCTGCCCGACTGTCCCCTGCCAGCTGCATGAGATATGGGGCAGGCAGCACGTAAAAGAGGAAACCTTTCACTTCCCCGCCATCACCCACAGCACGTCCGCAGATAAGATCCTGCCCCTTCTCCCCGGGCAGGAATTCCTGGCGGGTAACCTTCGGCTCATGCAGCAGCCGGGACTGGATGCCCCAGCCCTCCTCCACGGGCAAAAGGTAATCCGGCAACACCTCCCGGCTCCCCAGCACCAGGCGTCCCTGCCTGTCCACCAGGTAAAAATCCACCGCCCTGTGCCCCGTATCGTGGTAAAGCCGGGTGTAGGCCTCAGACCTTTTGCCTCCCGGATGCCGCAGCTGGGAAAAGTCCTCCCGTCCTAAAAACGCCCCCTCGTCCTCGGCCCTGGCAGCAAACTCTGAAGCCACATCCCGGAAAATTTCCGCAGCCAGCCCCCTGGCAGCATCATTTGCCCCCACCACATAATGCTGCCAGCTGCCCAGCATCAGCAGGGCTCCCAACAGAGTCATGACCAGAACCGGCACCAGAGCATACCAGGCCAGGGCCCTGTGCAGGCGGGATTCAAAATACTGGTGCATGGAAAAAGCTCTCCCTTCCGCTTATTGTTGGCCTGTTCCCGCAGAGCGGGCTTGCCTGTACTCAGCTAAATTCTCCCTGGTGATTTCCTCAAAGGGAACCTTGACTCCCTCAGTGGGAATCCTGCCGCTAAGGGCTTCCTTAATAAAAATGGCTATTTCCTCGGCCGCTTTTTCTCCATCCTGTTTCACGGTCTGGGCCATCTCCCCAGCTTCCACGGCCTTCAAGGCAGGCTCCAACCCATCAACTCCGGACAGAAGCACGCCCTGGTCACGGCCCGCCTCCTTCATGGCCCGCAAGGCTCCCAGAGCCATGGCATCATTTCCCGCAATAACCCCGTCAATCTGCGGGAAAATCTTCAACCACATACTCATGGTCCTATAGGCATCAGCCTCATTCCAAGCGCAGTCCTGCATCATCAAAAGCTGCACATCAGGCCTCTGACCCAGGCAGGCCTCCATAAAGCCTTCCCAGCGCTGCACAGCCACGCCCAGGCTTGACTGGCCCATCAGATAGACCACCTTGGCCCCCTGGGGCAGATGCTTGGCCATATACGCCCCTTGGAGCCGCCCTGCCTGCTTTTCATCGGACATGACCTGGGCAAACCTGCCCCCGTTAAGGTCCCGGTTGGTGGCAATCACAGGCACCCCTGCTTTATTGGCCCGCTCCACCGCAGGAATCAGGGCCGTGCCGTCCACCGCCAGCAACACAATAGCTGCCGCTCCCTGGTCAACGGCCTTATTCACCTGTTCTGTCTGCAGGCTGGAATCCCGCTTGGCATCCATGTACTCCACCTGCAAGCCCATATCCTGGCACCTGCGTTTGACATCTTCATAAAGAAGGCTCGTATAGTCCTTGACCTCATCGTGGGCAGCAAAGTACACCGTCCTGTTATGGCTCCTCTGGACACCGCACCCCGACAAATTAAATATCATCAGCACCACACAGAAAAGCACCGCCAGCTTTAGCGATATTTTCATGTTCATACCTCCTCCGCAGCCCCGATGATAATAGCCAAGGCACTAGACCAGATTATTTATTCCTGCAAAATTCATTACTACCATATTAGCACATTAGTCCAAAACATTCACTTGCCTTTGTTATTCTTCCTGCCAAGCAGCACCTCTATAGCAAGGTCCCTCCACATGAAAAGTGCGGGGCCAAAGGGCCCCGCACTTTCATAGGCAGATATGCCGAAAACTCCGTTCTTACTGCACGCTGGTGAAGATATCCTTGAACTTATCCAGCCATGCCTTCTTGTTCTTGTTCACTACTTCCTCATCGTCAGTAATGGACTTGATCTCAGACTTCGGCAGGAGCCCTACGGGCGCATCCACGTCATCGCGGACGCTGCGGCGATGGAGCTTCTGGGTGATAAGGGTCTGTGCCTCTTTGCTGGTGATGAAGTCAATGAACTTCTTGGCATTCTCCATGTGCTTGGCATTCTTGATGATGTAGATGCCGTCCGGCTTGGAGATGACGCCTTCCTTCATGTAGACCAGCTTCACGGGAGCACCGTCAGCCACGTACTTGGCACCGCCTTCTTCGAAGGTCAGGCCCACGGCATACTCACCGTCAGCTACCCCTTTGTAAACAGCGGAGGAACCGGAGAGGAGCTTGCCGTCCAGGTTCTTGGCCAGCTTCTCCACATAATCCCAGCCGTTGTCCGGGTTGCCATTGCCCATAGCGTAGAGCATGTTGATGATGTGCTCATAGGAAGAGGAGGACTTGGAGGGATCTGCGAAGGCAATCTTGCCCTTGAGGGCAGGATTCAGCAGGTCTTCATAGCCTTCCACCTTCACGTCACCGATAAGGTTAGTATTAATCATGATGACGCTGGGGATATCCGTGAAACGGGTGATGGAGCCTTCCACGTTCTTGAAGTCAGGCTGCACATGGTCCTCGTTAACGGAACGGTATTCCTCAAAGAGGGCTGCCTTGGGCTTCATGGTCGAGAGTGAGCCGCCCCAGAAGATATCTGCCAGGGGGTTGGCCTTCTCGGATTCCACGCGCTTAAGGAGCTCGCCAGTACCGGCTGCCACTACTTCCACCTTCACACCGCTCTGCTTCTCAAACTCTTCCACGAGGGGATTGATGAAGGCCAGCGGATGCGGGCAGTAAATGACTACCTTGTTCTCACTGTCTCCGGCAGCCGATGAAGCGGAGGAGGACGCTGCTTTGTCCCCGCCGCCACCACAGCCTGCCAAGCAGGTGGTGAGCATGGCCGCACCCAATAGGCTTGCCACAATCTTTTTCAGCTTCATAATGAAACCTCCTTAGAAAAACAGCTGTTCTTGGGAACCTTTCGTTCCCTCTTCATGAGTTGCAACTCACAACGTCACATCCCGGCGGCCGGAAACCTTGAAGAAAATCACCATGGCCAGGATGGTTGTTGCCGTAAGAATGGTGGACAGGGCTGCCGCCGTGCCGTAGCTGGCCCGGATGACCTCCGTGTAGATGGCTACGGACATAGTCTTGGTGGCCCCTGTAAAGAGGATTACCGAGGAACTCAATTCATTGATGGCGGTAATCCAGGAAATGATAGCCCCGCTCATGACACCGGGCAGCATCATCACTGCCGTGACCTTGAAGAAGGTCTTTACCGGCGAGGCTCCCAGGCTTATTGACGCCTCTTCAAGGCTGGGGCTCAGCTGGTAAAGGATAGCGGAACTGGAACGCAAAGTGTAGGGCAGGCGCCTTATCACCAGGGAAATGATGATGATGATGGCGGTGCCGGACAGCAGCATGGGCTCTTCATTGAAGGCCAGCAGCAAGGTAATACCAAGGACGGACCCCGGAATGATGTAGGGGAACATGGTGAGGGTATCAATGATATCCGTGAGCCAGCTCTTCTTGCGGGTGGTGAGATAAGCCACCGTCATGCCCAGGAACACGATAATCGCCATGGCCGCCGTACTGTAAGCGTAGGTATTGGTGACAGCCGTGCCCAGGGACTCAAAGATGGTCCTGTAGCTGTCCAGGGAATACCCATCCACAAAGATGGAACCATTTGTTTTCAGGAAGGAAGTGTAGATGACCACCAGCTGGGGAATCATGGACAGAGCCACCAGCAGGTAGATGCACACATGCATAACGACATTCTTGAGTCCCGTCATTTCTCCCACGGGCAAGGGCCGCAGGGAACTCATGGTAAAGGACTTCTTGTTCACCACATACTTCTGCAGCATGAAGATAGTTGAGGTAATCAACACCATGATAGCTGCCATAGCCGCTGCAAAATTGGCCTGGTCCCCCACCTCATTGATGAATTCGGAGTAAATCATAACCGGCATGACGTTGAAGCCCTCGCCAATGAGCATAGGCGTACCAAAGTCTGCCATGGCGTTCATGAAGACCATCAGGGCACCGGCCAGAATGGTGGGAGTAATCAGCGGCAGCATGATGGTAACCACCTTGCGCATGCCGCTGCAGCCCAGGCTTTCCGCCGCCTCAATGAGGGCCGAGTCGATGTTCTTCATGGCACCTGCCACGTAGAGGTAAATAAAGGGATAGAGCTTCAGGGTCAGCACCAGCAGAATTCCCGCAAAGCCGTAAATGGAGGGGAAATCAATGCCGATACTGGCCAGCCACTGGGTCAGGATACCGCTGCGACCGCCAATCAGGATCCATGAGTAAGCGCCAATGAAGGGCGGTGACAGCAAGGAAATGATGATGCATATTTCCACGATGCTCTTGCCCCTGACCTTGAACAAAGTCATGAAGTAGGCCAGAGCCGTGCCGATGATCACCGCCAGCAGCGTCACGCAGGTGGTGACACTGAAGCTGTTGATCATGGACTGGTAGTAATACTTCCGCTCAAAGAAGAGGCCGAAGTTCGACATAGTGAATTCCCCGGTCATGGCGTCCTGGAAGGCGCTGGCAAACAGGGAAAACAGCGGATACATGAGAAATAGTCCGAAAATCACGATGGAGAGCAAGGTTATCCAGGCCCAAAAATCCCAGTGGAATTTCTTATTCATGCTCCACCACACCTTCCATCAGACTGCGGCTGCCGTCAGACACAAAGATGTTGACCTTGGCAGCATTGGGCTTCAGATACACTGTGTCGCCAATATCCAGCACCTTCTCCGCATGGCCCAAATCCTGGCTGAACTCGATGGCAGGCTGCCCCGGCAGGAGCATTTCCTCCGGGAAATCCAGGCCGTAGGTGATGTACTTGCCCAGGAAGACCTTAGTCTTGATGCGGCATTTCACCCCCTGGCCCTCGCCACAGATGGCGAACTCCTCAGGACGCACAGCGATGGTCACATCGTCCCCCACCTTGGCCTCCTCGGAAAGGGTGGTCATGGGAAGCACGAAACCATCGGCAAAGACCACGGCCTTGCTGCCAGCCTGCTCCTCGATGCGTCCCTTGAACAGGTTGGAATGACCGATAAAGGTGGCCACAAAGACATTGTAGGGGCGGGTATAAATGGTATGGGGAGAAGCCGTCTGCTGGATAACCCCCTTTTTCATAACCGCAATACGGTCAGAGATAGCCAGGGCCTCCTCCTGATCATGGGTAACATATACGGTGGTGATGCCCACCTGCTTCTGAACCTCGCGGATAGCCGAGCGCATTTCCACACGCAGCTTGGCATCCAGGTTGGACAGAGGCTCATCCATCAGCAGCACGCTGGGATGGATGACGATGGCGCGGGCCAGGGCCACACGCTGCTGCTGGCCGCCTGACAGGCGCTCAGGCAATCTGTCCTGATACTCGGTAATCTGCACCACGTCCAGAATTTTGTCTACCTTTTCCTTCATTTCTTCCTTGGACATATTGCGCAACTTCAAGCCGTACTCCACATTCTGCCGCACGGTAAGATGGGGGAAGATGGCGTAGCTCTGGAACACCATACCGATATTGCGCTTATGAGCAGGAATATCGTTTATCACCTGTTCATTGAAGCGAATCTGTCCGCCTTCAATACTGTTGAAGCCGGCTATCATGCGCAGCAGGGTGGTCTTGCCGCAGCCCGAGGGCCCCAGCAACGTGAAGAACTCCCCGTTCTTTATATCCTGTGTCAACTGAGGGATGATGGTCAGATCACCGTACCTCTTAACCACCTTATCCGCCATAATGGCAACACTCATCGACCTCTCCTCCATTTCTCACTGTCTATCATTTCTTAGCTTATACCTATTTTATAGCCGCTAAAAATAATAAACAATCCAAAATACAGGATAAATGTCGGCAAAAATGAACCTGAAATTTTACTGATTACTGACATAGCTGCGTTTTTCAGTGGGTATTTTATCCCAGGCGATTTCATTGGCAGCAATGTTCTTTTTGATGCCCCAGGCTGCAGCTATGCCTGCTGCTTCGCCGATGCTCATGCAGGTGGGCTGGATACGCATGGAAGCCTGTAAGATAAAGCTGGCACTGATACAGCGTCCCGTCACAATGAGATTTTCGATTTCCTCCGCCACCAAAGAACCATAGGGAATCTCATAAAAGCCGCCTTTGGGCAGTTTATCCGAAACTTTTTCCCCATGAGCATCAATGAACCAGGCAGTACGGCAGACAGCATCGGTAAAGCGGCTCTGGTTATGGTAATCATCCTCCACCAGATAATGTTTGCCCCGAATACGCCAGGACTCTCTTGCGCCCAGCATGGCCGCCTCACGGCTGATGAAGGCCTTTTCAAAGCCAGGCAGGTTGCGAATCAAGTAATCTGCGATATGATGCATCATCCGACGGCCATAGGCCACGGCTTTGCTGTAGGAAACAGGGTCTGTGGCAGAGAACTTGATCGGGATTTCAGGGCAGTTCATGCTCATGACCCCGTTCTTGCCAATAATAGTATATCCCTGCATATACTCTGCTTCTTCCTGGGTGATTTCCCCTTTTTCCACTCCCTTGGCCATCAGCTCCTCCAGCTTGTACCGCTGCTTGCGGTGCATGGCTTCGGCTATCTCAAAGTAAGGGGGCTTGGACTTGCACCAGTCCTCCTGCAATTCCACCGCCACATACTGATAGAGCCTGTCCACATCTATGCCCCCCATTTCAAAACGGAAGGAAAGTGGCTGGTTGTTGCCGGTCTTTTCGTATCCCCGTTCGTAAGGCACGCCAGCAGAACGAGCCACAAAAGCATCCCCAGTGCTGTCAATAAAGGTTTTGGCCCGGATGGCTGCCAGGCCGGCAATGGTCTGGACAATGCAGGCTGTTAGTTTGCGTCCTTCCACCACCGTGTCCACCACCACCGTCTGGAAAAGGACATCCACCCCTGCCTCACCGCACATTTCGTCATAGATGAGGGCCAAAGTCTCTGGATTATGCCAGGTCTGCTGGGTCACACCGTCAAAGGGCTCTATGCTGTGCTTGCGCAGGCGCTCTTTGACCTCTGCCACATAGGGAGTTTCGCTGTCCGGGGCATGGGTATCCATAAAGGGATAGACGCACCCCAGCACTGCAAGGCCTCCCAATGCCAATCCCCTCTCAACCAGCACGGTTTTAGCGCCATTCCTGGCCGCCATGACAGCCGCCGCTGTGCCTGAAGGTCCGCCTCCTGCCACACATACATCCACGGAGAAAAGCACGGGAATTTCCCTGCCAGCATAGGTCAGGTAAGCAGGTATTGAAAAAGCATTCGCCATTACTATTCCTCCTGACATCACAAACACAGCTCCTCATAATCTCACATAAAGCTCGTTCAGGATCAGATTGTGGCTATAGGCAATTTCCTGGGCCATGCCGCGGATAAGCTTCAGGCCTATGCCCACCTCATGTGTATCACTATAGGCTATGGGATCAAAGGGCTTGCCATTATCCCGGAAATGCAGCCTGGCCTCCCCAAAGCCTGGGTTGCCTTGATGGTTCCCCCCAGGACACAGAGATTGCTCAGGCAGGAAAACACATAGGACATGGAGCCCACAATGCTCATGGTACTCAGGGCTTCCTGTCCCAGCATCTTGCCGGCTATCACATTGTCAATCAAAATGCCCAGGGTGGCTGCCAGCACCGACAGCACCGATACCATCATAAAAGAAGTATAAGTTTTCCTGACCAGATAATTATTCTTCATATAGTCCACTTTCTTCAAATCTCAGGCACATGTTCCTCCTCAAATTTAATTCGTCCCGGCCAAAACTTATGGCCGGGACGATTCCTTTCACTTTGCTGTCTCTGCAGCAGTTTCCTTATTTCCCTTCAGCTTGGCTGTAATCCACACCACGACACAATAGAGCACCGGTATGAGGAAAATACCCAGGGAGGTGGCGAAAAGCATGCCGCCTACCACCGCCGTGCCCATGCCGTTTCTGGCTGCAGAACCGGCGCCAGAGGCCATGGCCAATGGCAGACAGCCGATGATGAAGGCCATGGAAGTCATGATGATAGGCCTGAGCCTCAAGCCCGCCGCCTCTATGGTGGCCTTCACCGGCTCCATGCCGGCATCAACCCTGGCCTTGGCGAACTCCACGATGAGGATAGCGTTCTTGGCCGCCAGGCCCATGAGCATGATGACACCAATCTGTACATAGACGCTGTTCAGCAGGCCCATATTCGCATGACCGCGCATGGCTCCAATCATCAGCAAACTGAACAGGACGAAGAAAGCACCGAAGATGCCCGTCGGCACCGTCAGCAGCACCGCAAAGGGAATGCTCCAGCTCTCGTAAAGAGCTGCCAGGCAGAGGAATACGAAGACAACTGAAAGGGCCAGAACTTTGCCGGTGGTACCGGCAGACTTTTTCTCTTCACGGGTCTGGCCGGACCATTCAATGGCAAAGCCGGGACCAGCCTTCTCCATGGCCACTTCCTCCATGGCCGCCATGGCCTGGCCGGAGCTATACCCTTCCGCCGCTATGCCATTGATGCTGATGCTGCGGACCCCGTTGAAGCGGGATATGACAGAGGTGGAGGTGGAGAATCTGGGAGTGAGGAGGCTGTCCAGGGGGACCATGACCCCGTCACTGTTTTTCACAAAGGAGAATTTCAGGGCCTCGCTCTCACTACGATATTGGGCATCAGACTGCAGCATGACATAATAGCTGCGGCCAAAGCGCACAAAATCATTGATGTAGGAGCCGCCGTAATTCACCTGCAAGGCCGTGAACACATCGGAGAGCTCTACCCCAAGCTGCTTGACCTTCTCACGGTCCACATCGAACCTGCAGATGGGTGAATCCACTGAAAAGGTAGTATAGGCCATCATAATTTCCGGCCTCTGGTTGGCCGCCGCCAGAATTTCCTTGGTGATGGCGTCCAGCTCCTTGTCCGTGTGGCCCGTCATGTCCTGCAGCTCCATAGAGATGCCGCCCACCATGCCCACACCGGGCAGGCTTGGGGGGACCATGGCCATGACTCTGGCCTCGGGATGGTTCGCTCCAAGGCCATTCACCTTGCCCACGATACCTTCCAGGGAAAGCTCCTCGGTGGTGCGCTCGTCCCAGTTGTTCAGTCCTACGAAGAAGGTACCGCCATTTGATTTGGTACCACCTGAGAGCATATCATAACCGGAAATCTTCATGACGTTCTTCACGCCGGGAAGGGCCATTATTTCCTGTTCCAGGGCACTCATGGTGTCATAAGTACGGTTCAGGGAAGTGCCATCAGGCATGGTCACCGCAGCGATGAAATAGCCCTGATCCTCGTCGGGAACGAAGGTTGAGGGCAGCTTGCTGTAGAAGAAGCCTGCCAGGGCGCAGATAACCAAAAGGGAGGCCACCCCCACCTTGGCATGGCCGATAAACCAGCCCACAATCCCGGTATAGCGGTTCTGGGTGCGCTCAAACCAGTCGTTGAAGGCATCGAAGAACTTATCAAGGGGTCCCCTTTTGGCATTAGGATCATGCGGCTTCATCAAGAGGGCGCAAAGGGCCGGGGTAAGGGTCAAGGCGATAAAGGCAGACAAACCCATGGAGACCGCAATGGTCAGGGCGAACTGCCGATAGAGCACGCCGGTGGTGCCGGAAAGGAAGGCCACGGGTATAAACACAGCCGCCAACACAAAGGCAATGGCCACCACGGGCCCCTGCACCTCGTCCATGGCCTTTTCCGTGGCTTCCACCGGCCCCAGGCCGTCCCTCTTCATATGGGATTCCACGTTCTCAATGACCACGATGGCATCATCAACCACCAGGCCGATGGCCAGCACCATGGCAAAGAGGGTCAGGGTGTTGATGGTAAAGCCCAGAATAACAAAGCTGGCAAAGGTGCCCACCAGGGACACAGGGATGGCCAGCACCGGAATCAAGGTGGCCCGCCAGCTCTGCAGGAAAAGGAACACGATGACTATAACCAGCATCAGGGCTTCCTTGAAGGTCTGCACCACTTCGCTGATGGACTCGTTGATAAACTCGCTGTTGTCAACGACTGCCCGATATTCCATATCGTCAGGGAAATTCTTGGAGGCAGCCTCCAGCACCTTTTCAATCTCGCCAATGGTTTCCAGGGCATTGGCATCATCCGTCAGCTTGACGCCAAAACCGGCACTGGGCGCGCCGTTGGCATCGGAAATCACTGAGGAGGACTTGGCACCCGTTTCTACCCGTGCCACATCCCTGAGCCGGATATAAGAGCCGTCGCTGTTGGCCTTCAGAATGATGCCCGCAAATTGCTCAGGGGTGGCCAGCTGTCCTTCCACGCTGCCAGTATACTGCTTCTCCTGGTTGCTTGGCGTTGGCATCTGGCCGATGGTGCCGGCCGGTGCCTGGACATTCTGCTCCCGGATGGCGCTTTTCACATCGGAAATGGTGAGCCCCAGTTCTGACAGACGATCCGGGTTCAGCCAGATACGCATGGAGTAGGTGGAGCCAAAGGTGCTGATATCGCCCACGCCCTTGATACGCTTGAGGTTATCCACGATGTAAATGTTGGCGTAATTCATCAGGAAGGTGCGGTCGAAAGTGCTTTTCGGCGAAAGCATGGTGAACATATAGGCCATGTCGCTGGAAGATTTTTTCGTGGTCACGCCCACGGACTGCACATCCGACGGCAGGCTGGAATTAGCAATGGACACATTGTTCTGCACCAGCACGGTGTCCATGTCTGAGTTGGTGCCCAGCTCAAATTTTACATCCAGACTGTATTCGCCGCTGTCATCGGAGGTGGAACTCATATAGTCCATGCCCTGGGTGCCGTTGACCTGCTGCTCGATGACCTGGGCCACAGTTTGGTTGATGACATCAGCATTCGCCCCGGTATAGTTGGTGCTCACGTTGATGGTGGGCTGGCTGATCTGGGGGTACTGGGCAATTGGCAGGCTCATGCCGGACACAACGCCCATTATGACAATCATCAGGGCGATAACAATGGCGAAAACAGGGCGATGTATAAAAAATCGTGCCACAACTGCCGCCCCCTTTATGACTTGTCAACGATGTCAGCAGATTCACTCAGGGAGAAGCCCATGTCTTCTGCCGTCACCATGGTGACATCCAGTTCCTTCCCCGACTGAAGATTGGTCAGGCCATCAACTATTACCGTGTCATCAGTGGTAACACCTTTTTTCACAATGTAGTAGCTGCCAACCTTCTCCCCCAGTTCCACTTTCTTGGAGACAGATTTGCCGTCTTCTCCCACCACCAGCACAAAGGACTCGTCCAGCAGTTGCTGCACAGCACGCTGGGGCACGAGAATGGCGTCCTTCTGGGTAACGCCCACAAGGCCAACCCGGACGAACATGCCGGACAGCATGGTGCCGTATGGGTTCGGGAAAAGCGCCCTGATGGTAAGGGAGCCTGAGTTGTCAGAGAATCCCTTGTCAGCTGCGATGATATCGCCTTCCAAAGGATACACCTGTCCATTGGAAAGAGTGATCTTGACTTTTGGCATCGGCTCGTCAGACTCATTAGGGTCGCCGCCTTTTTCCATGGCCTTGGCCAGGAGGTTCAGGTACTCAGTCTCACTGATGCTGAACTTGGCATAGATGGGGTCTATGGAGCCCAGGGTCACCAGCTTGGTGCCGCCAGCGGTAGCATAGGTGCCCACTGCCACATCATCCACAGACAACCTGCCGTCCATGGGAGCATAGACAACGGTATCATCCAGGTTTTCCTGAGCCTTTCTCACTGCTGCCTGCTCGGATTCCACTTCTGCCTGATACTCTGACACCTGGGCCCGCTGACTGGTCAGGGTCTGCTCAGAGACGGCCTTCTTGGCCCAAAGCATCTCATCCCGCTCCAGGTCTTCCTGGGCGTTGCGCAGGGTAGCCTGGGCCTTGTGCAGGCTGGCCTCGGCCTCCAGCACTGCTGACTCATACTGGCGGGAGTCCAGGCGGTAGAGCGGCTGGCCTGCATACACCTCAGACCCACCCTGGAAATATTTCTCCACTATGCTGCCGGACACCCTGGCATGGACCTGCACTTCATCCGTGCCCTTGAGCTGCCCGGGATAGGCATAGGAAACCGGCGTATCCTGCTTCATGACCTTCATGGCCTTGACGGCCGTCTTGCCTGTCTGCTCCGCCTGCTCATCTCCGCAGCCGGTAAGGATCAGGCTGGCTGCCAGCATGACTGTACCTATGATAATTCCCGTTTTTTTCCCAACTGCTCCTGCCACAGTTTATTCCCCCTTCTTGCTAAGCTCTGCCAGTGCCTCACGATAAGGCTCCACATCAAGGTCCACTTTCACGCCCATGGCTTTTTCCAGGCTGGATTTGTTGACATTATAGCTGTAGAGGGCATTGATGTACTCACCTTTGGCCTCCACCAGCTTGTTCTGGGCATCCATGAGCTCCAGATTCGTGCCCACACCGGCGGCATAGCGCGCCTCTTCAATATGGTAATCCTCCACAGCCTTATTAACCACATCCGCCAGGGTATGGATATTTTCCTCTGCGGTCCTGAGATTCAGATACGCCTTGCGGACATCCAGCTTCACGTCGCTGATCTTGTCCTGCAGCTCAACCTCGGCACGATGCACAGAAGCCGCTTTCTGCTTCACCTGGGCCTGGGTCACCTGATTGTCAAAGATATTCCAGTTAAGGGTAATGCCGGCTGCCCAGCTATCAGAACTATCCATATTGGTCTTGAAGGGGGCATCCCCTGCGATGCTGCGATTGGCACTTGCCTCCACCGAGGGCCTCCAGCCAGCCTTGGCCGCCTCCATGTAGGCCTTGTTCTCCAGGAGGTTGTATTCCTTCTGGAAAAGGTCAGGGCGGTGCAGGAGGGCATAGGCCTCGCACTCCGGCAGGTCCAGATCATAGTGCTGGTAGATGAGGCGATCCAAGGCCCTGGTATCCGTCTCTACAGGCAGACCCACATCCTTGTTGAAGGTGGAGATAGCCACCTTGTAGTCACATACTGCCGTGGCCAGATTCTGCTTGCCCTGGGCCAGGGAGACCTCAGAGCTCAGGACATCCGCCCAGGCCACCGTCCCGGCCTCATACTTGCTGCTCACGTTGTCCAAGTGAGCCTGGAGATTGCTGACGGATTCTTCGTAAACCTCCACCTGGCTCCTGCATTTCAGGATACCGTAGTAGTCCTGGGAAACAGTATCCTTGATGCTCTGCCTGGTGCGCTCCAGGGTCAGCTCTGCCCCGGAAAGCCCCATCCTGGCGGCCTTGATGTTGTTCTTGAGCTGGCCGCCTTTATAAAGCGGCATACTCAGAGAGGCCTTGTTGGAAAAGAGGCCATCCTTGTTCCAGCCTTCATAGGCCTTGCCTCCCACAGCATCAGCCTCAGACTGCCAGGACAGGGTAGGTCCATGCTTCCTGCGTGCCTCCCGCAGTGCCCAGTATGCGCTGTCAAGATCTGCAGCGCTTTCCTCGATGCTGCAGTTCTGCTCCAGCGCCATCTCTATCCCTTCAGTCAGAGTCATATCCAGGCTCTCGGCTGAAGCCGTCCCCCAGAAAGAAGAAAAAATTAGTGCCATCACTGCTGCTTTTGCATGATTTCTGCCAGGTTTCATCTTGTGACCTCCCTGCTTCATTTATGTTCCCATTTTTTACATTTGCTTTGCTTATCCCCTACAAATACACCTATAATTTGTCCTTGTTCTACAAAATCAAAAAATATCCTGCTTCACAGACATATAATCAGTGCTTAACCGTCCTATTCGCTATAACCCATAAAAATCCTGCCTAAGGGCTCCCTGGCTGCCCAACAAAACAAAAGCCCCTTGACGTGCTGCACTGTCCTGGCAGGATTTAGCCCCAGCCAGATAGAACTCATTCCTCACAGGCCAGCGGTAGAAAGGGGCATTTTTATGGATAAGCAAATACTTATTATCCCTCTTACGGGAAAGATTGATTCCCTCAATGCGAATACTGTAGAACAGGAAATAGCCCGGCAGCGAAGCGACCAAAAGCATCAGAAATTGATTTTTGATGCTGAGGACTTGACCTACATTTCTTCGTCAGGACTGCGTGTTCTCTTGCAGGCCGTCAAAGAAGAAAAAAAGCAGAAACACGAGATTATTACCCTTGTGAAAGCAAACAGGGAAGTATATGATATCCTGGAAATGACGGGCTTTACCAAATTCATGGAAGTGCACAAAGCCATCCGTAAAATAAGCCTTGAGGGCAGCCAACTGATAGGCCAGGGCTTCTTCGGCCAGGTTTTCCGACTGAACGAAGATACGGTTGTCAAACTATATAAAGATGGCGAAAAAAGCATCCCCTTGATCATGCGGGAGCAGGACCGGGCCAAAATGGCCTTTATCAAAGGGATTCCCACGGCTATCTCTTATGATATCGTGCAGGTGGGCGGCCAGTATGGAGCTGTGTTTGAGCTTCTGGATGCCAAAAGTTTTAATGATTGTGTCAGGGAACATGAACATGACCAGGCAAAAATAGATGAGCTCATGCTTTCGTATGTCAACTGCCTGAAAAATGTTCACGCCACGGAAATGGACAAAGGCGAGCTGCCCCTGGCCAGGGACGTCATGGTCAAATCCCTGGACCATTTGCAGGAATACCTGCCCGCAGAGACCATCAACCAGACAAAAGCCCTGCTCCTGGCACTGCCGGAAGATCTGCATGTGGTACATGGTGATTTCCAAATGAAGAATGTGCTGCTCTGCCACGAAGAGCCCATGCTCATAGATATGGAAACCCTTTGCACAGGCCAGCCCCTCTTCGACCTGCAGGGTCTTTATGTGACGTATAAGGCATTTTCCGAAGACGAACCTGACAATACAGAAATTTTTCTCGGCCTGCATAAAGAAACCGCTGACTATATCTGGCAGAAGCTCCTGGAACTATATTTTGACACGAAGGATAAGGAACTGCTCAGCCGTCTGGAAGATAAGATACGCGTAGCAGCCTACATAAGGTTCCTGAATATCCTCACATCCCCCTCTCTGAAGGAGCATGCCCTCACCAGTCTGCGCATAAAACATACACGTGAGCAGTTGCAGGACCTTCTTTCCAGGGTGGATTCCCTGGAGTGCTGAAAATATTAAGGCTATGATAAATTCCCTCCCCCCATAGCACTCCCCCGCAGCAGCAACAGCAAAAAAGCCTTCGGACAGGATGAAAATCCTGCTCGAAGGCTTTAAGTTTATTTTATTTCTTTTCCTTACTTAAGGGGCTTCTTCAGTACGGACAGCATAGCACAGCCGACTACAGCACCAATCAGGATAGCCACCAGGTACATCACCGGGTTGCCAATGGTGGGAACTACGAAGATACCGCCATGGGGAGCACGGAGGGTGCAGTCAAAGGCCATGGTCAGGGCACCTGCCACAGCAGAACCAACCACGCAGGAAGGAATCACGCGCAGGGGGTCACCAGCTGCGAAGGGGATAGCGCCCTCAGTGATGAAGGACATACCCATGACGTAGTTCACAACGCCAGCCTTCTGCTCGCTTTCAGTGAAGCGGTTCTTGAAGAAGGTGGTGCAGAGAGCGATGGCAAGAGGAGGAACCATACCGCCTGCCATAACGGCAGCCATCACATGGTACTCGCCGGAAGCCAGGAGGCCGGTGCCGGTAACATAAGCAGCCTTGTTGATGGGGCCGCCCATATCGATAGCCATCATGCCTGCCACTACGATACCCATGAGGATACGAGCGGAGGGATCCATGTTGGCCAGGGTGTCAGTGAGCCAAGCGTTGATGGCGCTGACAGGAGGCGCAATGATATACATGGAGATGAAGCCCATGATGAGGATACCGAAGAAGGGATAGAGAAGAACGGGCTTGATGCCGTCCAGGCTGGCAGGGATGCCAGCGAAAGCCTTCTTCAGCA
>CAJOIN010000010.1 GCA_905234515.1 uncultured Selenomonas sp. | reverse complement strand
TTGAGAAAGGAAGTTGTATCCATGAAATTGTTTTTGAGCACGGCAATCGTGACAGGCAGTATGATGATGGCAGCTACGGCCTTTGCGATGATTCCAAGTTCAGAGATTGCACTGGACGGCGTCGCTCCGGGGATGAGCGTCGACGAAGCGGTTGCGGTTTATGGTCAGGCAACGTATCGCGGAGATGATGCTTACTTTCCCAATGGTGTCAAAGCGGATTTGGATGACTTCAACCGCAATCTGATTGAGGAGCTAAAGATTAACCGACCCGGCAGCGGTGTCGCGACGCCTGCAGGAATTACCATCAACTCACCGGAGAGCGCCATTGTCAAAGCTTACGGGAAGCCGGACAAGCTGGAGTATGACGACGGGAAGAACGAATACACTTACTATGCCAGCGATAGCCGTAAGAAGTTGAAAATTGAGGCGATGAACGGTGTCGTCGTGAAAATCAAGTGCGATTTGTACGACTAAAAACACCTATGTAAAATTCCTGGCCCTCCCCTTGGTTCACGGGGAGGGCCAGGAATTTTAGCAAAACTGGACGTGGAATAAAGGTTGAGGTGTGAAAGTTAGTCAGGGGAAAGGAAAATCGCCTATGAAAAAATTTCTGCTGACGATAATATTGCTTTTTTCTATGGCTGCCTGCCTGGCCAATCCCCTGACTACGGAGGAAGAAGTGGCCCATGGCCGCATCGGTACCTGGCCTGGGTCTCTGGCGGCGGATTGTGCCAGGGCGCATTTCCCCCAGGCCAAGCTTGTCTATTTGGATACTGTGGCTGATATGGCCCAAAATCTTAGGCAGAAGAAAATAGAGGCCTTTGCCATGAACCGCATCTTTGTGGATGAGCTTATTGCCTCCGGGCAGAATGATGTGGAAATCTTGGGAGATGCCTTGGGCAGGACTGGTTTTTCCTTTGTGTTCGCCGATTCGGATAGGGGAAGAAAACTCTGCAGTGAGTTTAATGACTTTTTGGCAGAGTGCCAGTCAAATGGCAAGCTGGACACCTGGCAGCAAAAATGGCTTTCCGGGAGCGGGGAGAAACGTAAGCTGGATGAGGTGGTTCTTTCCGGGGAGAATGGCACCCTGTCTGTGGTCACCAATCCGGTTTTGCCTCCCATCACCTTTATGCAGGACAACGAACTTTCCGGCTACGAGGCCGAGCTTTTAAGGCATTTCTGCGCAAAGTATGGCTATGATTTCAAGGCTACCGTGGCTACCTTCGAAACGGGCATGGCGGGAGTGAGCACTGGGCAGTTTGATATGGGGTTCTGCGCTGTGGAATTCCAGCCGGAGCGGGCTGAGCATTTTCTGTTCTCGGACAAGACCTGTGAGGCAGATTGCGTGCTGGCGGTACGCTCTGATGGAGATATGGGGCTGATGCCAGGGCAGGTGCTGAAGAAGAAATTCCAGGATGTTTTCCTGAGGGAAAGCAGATGGAAACTCTTTGTCAGCGGTCTCCTGACTACCATGGCTATCACCTTTTTCTCAGTGATCTTTGGCACCATAATGGGCTTTGGGGAATGTCTTGCCTATCGGGAAAATAAGCGCTGTCTGAACGCTGGCCTGGATGTTCTTTCCCGATTCTTTGCAGGGATGCCCATTGTGGTACTGCTGATGGTTTTTTACTATATCGTTTTTGGCAGCTGGGATATAAGCGGCACCATTGTGGCCATCGTGGCTTTTTCCTTGCTGTTCGGTTTCTCTGTCTTTGAGATGCTGAAAAATGCTGCCGCCAACATACCGCGGGGGCAAACAGAAGGAGCTATGGCCCTGGGCTTTTCTGAGAGGCAGACTTTTTTGAAGTTCATCATACCCCAGGCCATTCGTCAGGCTTTTCCTGGCTATCAGTCAGAGATTGTGGGGCTTTTGAAATCCACGGCTATTGTGGGCTATATTGCTGTACAGGATTTGACTAAGATGGCGGACATCATCAGGGCTCAGACCTTTGATGCCTTTGCGCCCCTGGTGGTCATTACAGTGTTTTATCTGGCCTTTGTCTGGCTGCTGCAGAAAATCACGGGGACCATTCTCAAACACCTTGATCCCAAACGCCGGAGCCAGGAAGAGATATTGCGGGGGATAAGGCCATGAATGAGAAATTGCTGGAAATCCAGCACCTAAAAAAGCAATATGGACAGACAGTGCCCCTTAAGGACGTGAATCTTACCGTCAACAGTGGTGAGGTCATTTCCATCATCGGCCCTTCAGGTACAGGCAAATCAACCTTGCTACGCATGATCAACCACCTGGAGGAGGCTACCGCTGGGAAAATCTATCTGCGTGGGGAGGAAATCACTTCTCCTGACTGCGAAATGTCCCAGGTGCGCCAGAAAATCGGCATGATTTTTCAGTCGTTCAACCTGTTTCCTCACCTAACTGTGGTGGAGAATATCATGGCAGCGCCTGTGGCCTTGAAGGGGCTGTCAAGGCAGGAGGCTTATGATAAGGCCAAAGAACTGCTGGCCAGTGTGGGCCTTTCAGCCAAGACCTTCAGCTATCCTGATGAACTATCCGGAGGCCAGCAGCAGCGGGTGGCCATTATCCGGGCCCTGGCCATGGAGCCGGAAATACTTCTTTTGGATGAGCCAACCTCAGCCCTGGACCCCACTATGACAGGGGAGGTGGAGGCAGTCATCAGGAAGGTAGCTGCTTCTGGTGCCACCATGATGATGGTGACTCATAGTATGGAACTGGCCCAAAGGGTATCCACCCGTATTCTCTATATGGATGAAGGGGGCATCTATGAGGAGGGGACGCCAAAGGACATTTTTTCCCGTCCCCAAAAGGAGCGTACCCGCCAGTTCATCGGTCAGTTGAAGGTGCTCAAAATCAGCATTGACTCCCAGAATTTTGATATCTACGGAAGTAATGCAGATATCGCAGCTTTTTGTCAGAAAAATGATATCCCTGTGGGACAGGCTCGCTACCTTATGTTGCTTTTGGAGGAGCTTTGCAGCCAGATTCTCCTGCCACGCCTGCCTGATCCGCTCATAAATTTGACAGCGGAATACTCGCCGTTAGAAGAGCGTATCATGGTGTGGCTGGAGTACAATGGCTCCCCATTTGACATCAGGGAGAGCGACAATAAGCTGTCCCTAAAGATCGTTCAGGTCATAGCTGATATTCTGGAGTATGAGCAGAGGGAAGCGGAACCATTGGGCAATCGCGTTCTGTTGAGAGTCAGGAAAAGGTCCTAGGGCGTGATGATAATAAGGAGAGCCTGTATGAAAGCAAAAGAAGATCAGGGCAGTGAAATGTGGAAAAATATTGAGGAAGCTGTGTTTGCTGTTTATGGGTGCCTCCTGCCGCCAGGAGAGGCCAGTGTCCCATTGGTACTGCCATGGACAAAAGAAAAGTATCTGGGAGAACTCAAACGTAAGGGAAAGATAATCTCCTGGGCACAGGATAAAGATTATGCAGAAGGAAACTTGCGAAAATATTCGGTCACGCTGGACATGGAGAAAATATAAAAAGGGAGACAGCAAAATAGATGAATGCCAAGGATGAGGTCAATAAAGCTGTAGAGGAGTGATTGTAGTATGAAAAAAATGCTCAGTATGGCTGCCTTCGCGCTTACAATGGCGGTGGCTCCTTTGCTGATTGGAGATTGCTGGTTTGCCACGCCGGTTGGTGAGGCTGCATCAAGCCTGGAGCAGGCGGATATGGTACATGGATATGCATTACAGCCTGGTGATACCATTGGCATACTTGCTCCGGCTGGGAATACGGATATAGACAGCCTGGGAGATGCTGTTAAATACCTGAAAAGCTTGGGATACAAGGTGAAGGTGGCCCCTACCTGTAGGGCTGCGTATGGTTATTTTGCGGGAACAGATGTGATGCGGGCAGCAGACGTCAATAATTATTTCAAGGATGATGAAGTGGATGCCATTCTCTGCCTGCGTGGAGGCTATGGTTCAGCCAGGATATTGGACAAGCTGGATTATGAAGCAATCCGTCAGCATCCGAAACTATTTATAGGCTACAGCGATATAACCGCAATGCACACAGCTTTAGAACAAAATAGCCATTTGGTTACGTTCCATGGCCCTATGCTTACGTCATTTAAGAAAAAAGAAAGCGAGATGGATTATACCCGGGACAATTTTGCCAAGACTATAAATGGCAGCTTGTACCCTGGTGAGATTGCTATGCCAGAGGGAATGGCACTGCAATCGATTCAGCCTGGCAAGGCTGAAGGCAAGCTTATAGGCGGCAATCTGTGCGTTTTGACTTCCCTTTTGGGAACACCATATGAACTGAAGGGCGATGGGGGCATTCTGCTGATTGAGGATGTGGGTGAGGACACCTATAAGGTGGACCGTATGCTTCAGCAGCTTTGGCAGAATGGCCTCCTGCTTAGAGTAAACGGGGTTGTGGTAGGGGAGTTTCTTGGTGCAGAGGACGATTATGAAGAAGGAGAATTCCACCTGGATGAGGTTTTGACGTACTACGCCAAACTTTCTGGCAAGCCATGGCTAAAGGGGGTGCCTGTGGGGCATGGCAAGGATAATCTCTGCCTGCCATTAGGTAGTCGGGCTGTTATGGAGGCAAATGATGACGGAACAGCGAACCTCTATATTGATGAGGTTCCGCTTAGAAAGAAAGACTAGCGGCCTTAAAAGCAATAACTATAAATTAACCTCATTTAATGTTGCAGTTGGAGGTAAGATGGAAATAATTGATTTTGCCAGGGCGCGAGAAGAGCGGCTGGCAAATATTGCCAAAGCAAAGGCTGAACCCCGTGCAAGATACACAGCTATGCTGGAGGCACTGTACAAGGAAGATTTGACATCGATGGAGTACATCGCCCAGATTCATGCTCTGCATATGGCTTACAAGATTGTGGAGAATAGTCCGCATTGGGGAGATAGGCAGGGAGATTTTTTCTTGCAAACATGGTCAGCATTAGAAGTGGTGGTGCCTATCATTGGAGATTTGATTATCGCCAATAGCTATGTAGATGGTTCAGTTCACTTGACTGGTCAAAGGTTTACGGTCAATGAAGTTGGTCCGTGGGCTGCAAGGCGTATGATACTGGACTATTTGTTGATTCTGATTGATGATAACAGCCGTCCTGATGATTGGCTGGACATTCGTGACAAGGAACCAATGAAAAACATTTTTGCACATTTGGGATACGAGCTGTAATAGATTTGACAATATGGAATTTAGCAATTATGCTTTAGAAAATAAGTTGGAGGAGGCAAAGCGTGTGACTATCATCAGAACAGAGCTTGGAGATATAACAGCAAAGCATTATGCCGATGCCATTGTCAATGCAGCTAATGAAAGCCTGCTCGGTGGCGGAGGCGTAGATGGAGCCATACACAGGGCTGCCGGCCCGGAACTCCTGGCTGAATGCCGGACATTGAATGGCTGTAGGACGGGACAGGCAAAAATCACCAAAGCCTATAGACTTCCATGCGACTATGTTATCCACACCGTAGGGCCAGTATGGCATGGCGGCAGCCACGGCGAAGCTGAACTGCTGGCGGGGTGCTATCGTAACTCTTTGGGGCTTGCCATGGAACATGGCATCCGCAGCGTGGCGTTTCCATCTATTTCCACGGGAGTGTACTCATATCCGGTGCAGCAAGCTGCGGAGATTGCCGTGCATACTGTCAGGGCAGTTGTTAAGGAACATCCGCAGGCTTTTGATGAGATTCTGTGGGTGCTGTTTGATGAGCGGACGAAACTGGTATATGAATCTCTCATGCATAATCTTTCTGATCTCTGATAGCTCCCCCAAAAAAGCACTGCACGATAAACGCCTCGAAACCTTATGGGAATAAGGGCTTCGAGGTATTTTTGTGTTATAAGGATCAGGCTATTACACAGGTACGATGATGAGTTGCTGCGCAGGTAAGGTCTATGTGGAACTGAGTACTCATACTTTAGAAAATAAGTTGAAGGAGTGAGAGCATGAAAGTCAATGGTGATCTAGCCAATATCAAGGCACATGTGACGGAAAAGCTAAAGGCTCTTTATGAGTTGAAGGTGCCTATTGGGCAGATTTCCACCTGTGAACTAAATGATGAGATGCTGTCTATTACTGAAGATACTGGTAGGGAAGTGGCTGTTTATCTTAACAGGCAGGGCAAGGTAGTGCAAGTATCTTTGGGGGATACGGCCACGGTAGATTTGCCTGAGTTCAAGCAGAAGACTCGCTCAGAGCTGCGCTTGTCGGGGATTCGCTGCCTCCATACGCATCCTGGTGGAGATGTGCGTTTAAGTCCGCCTGACCTTTCCTCTCTTCGTCGTTTGCGCTTTGACTGTATGGCAGCCATTGGCCGAAGGGAGGGCAGAATTATGGGCTGCATAGCTTTCCTGGCTGGAGAAATTAGTCAGGACGGCAGTCAGATGCTGAACCAGTATGGTCCGGTGGAAGCAAAAGAATTGACTCAGATAAATTTAAATCTCTTGGTTACAGTGATTAACAAGAAACTGGTGGCTCAGAGCGGAAAAAATACCGAGGAGCACGTGGAACGAGCTATTCTCGCTGGAGTGGAGCGGCTTGGCAGCAGCTGGCCTATTGAAGAGTCTATGGCAGAGCTGAAAAGGCTGGCGGATACGGCTGGTGCCAAGGTGGTAGGAACCTTCACCCAGCGCAAAGAAAAGCCGGATGCGGCCTTTTTCCTGGGTAGGGGAAAAGTCAATGAACTGTCCATGGAAATCCAGAATCTGGAAGCAGATCTTCTGATTTTGGATGATGAACTGACACCATCTCAGCAGAACAATCTGGAACGAGTGTTGGGCCTGAAGGTCATTGACCGCACGGCCTTGATTCTGGATATCTTTGCCCAGAGGGCAAGGTCTCGGGAGGGAAAGCTGCAAGTGGAACTGGCTCAACTTCGATATAATTTACCTCGGCTCAGTGGCAAGGGAACAGCCCTTTCACGCCTTGGAGGAGGCATCGGCACCCGGGGCCCTGGTGAAACTAAACTGGAAGTGGACAGGCGTCGAATTTACAGTAAAATCCACGATATCGAAGGGCAGATTGACAGCATGAAGAAAAGCCGTGCCCTGCATCGCAAGAAACGCAAGGAGTCACAGCTTCCTCTAGTAGCTCTGGTCGGATATACCAATGCAGGCAAATCTACTCTGCTTAATAAGCTTACAGGGGCTGAGGTTTTTGCTGAGGACAAGCTCTTTGCTACATTGGATACCACCACCCGCTATTTGCAGCTACCTGATAAGCAGGAAATTCTATTGACGGATACGGTAGGCTTCATTCAGAAATTGCCCCATACCTTGGTCAAGGCTTTTCGGGCAACCTTGGAAGAGGTACAGGAAGCAGACTTGCTGCTCCATGTGGTTGATTGCAGCAACGAGAATATGGAAGCCCAAATTGAAGCAGTGGTATCGGTGTTAAAAGAGCTGGAGGCAGCAGACAAGCCCATGCTTTATGTCTTCAACAAGGCTGACATGATGGATAATCCCCATGTAAGGGAGCGGCTCCTCCAGGATTGGGGAGGAGTTTTCGTTTCCGCTACTACCGGGGAGAATCTGGCGGCCCTGCATCGACATATAGAAGGTTTTTTCAAGGAAAGTAAGGTGCACATGACTCTCTTGATTCCCTATGATGAGGGAGCAGCTGTAACAAGGCTTCATAAGCTGAATGCTGTGATGGCAACCATTTACGAAGAGAATGGCACAAAGGTAGAAGTACGTCTGCCGCTGTCGGAAAGAGATTATTTTGCGAAATATGAAATATGAAATGAGCACTAAGACAGGAATTTGGGTTGCCAGTACAGGAGTAGATTCAAGAATGCTGACTATGAAGGGATATTATTGACATATACCAAAAACTCTTGTAGCATGGGATATAAAGCCACCGAAAATGATGGCTCTCAATTGGTATCGGTTTAGGAGGCTGATAGAATGTCGGAAGGATGTAATCATGATTGCAGCTCCTGCGGGAGCACTTGTGGAGAAGATGCCCGCTTGCAGGATATGCACGAAAAGCCCCATGAATTGAGCGAGATACGGCACGTGATAGCCGTGGTTAGTGGCAAGGGCGGCGTGGGCAAATCCATGGTCACTGGGCTCATGTCTGTAGCTATGGCCAGGAAGGGTTGCCATGTGGGTATTATTGATGCAGATATCACTGGTCCGTCTATTCCCAAGATGTTTGGGGTCAGGGGAGAAGTCTGCGGCAGCGAGGCCGGGGCCTATCCTGTCACTACTGCTGGCGGCATTGATATTGTCAGCATGAATCTGCTTTTGGAAGAAAGCACAGACCCGGTGGTATGGCGTGGGCCAATTCTCAGTGGTGTGGTGAAGCAGTTCTGGCATGATTTCATCTGGAATGACATAGATTATATGTTCATAGATATGCCACCGGGAACTGGTGATGTGCCTTTGACTGTCATGCAGTCCATCAAGCTGGATGGCATCATCATCGTTACCAGCCCACAAGAACTGGTTTCCATGATTGTGGAAAAGGCCGTGAAAATGGCAGAGCTTATGTCTGTGCCTATCCTTGGCCTGGTGGAGAACATGAGCTACTTTGAATGCCCGGACTGTGGCAGTAAGCATGAGATTTTTGGTCACAGCCATGTTGAGGAAATTGCCAAGCAGTATAACATAGACGTGTTGGGACGCATGCCCATGCAGCCTGGTCTGGCCGCCGCCTGTGATGCAGGCCAGCTGGAAACTGTACCTAAGGTTTATCTGGAAAAAGCTGCTGAGAAACTGCTGGCTATGGGTAATAAATAATTGACATATGTCATAAATGTGTTAGAATCAGATTATAACGCCATTGTTCAAATTTTGCCGAAGGCAAAATCCTCCAATTAGCGTTTCAACGAGGCGGGAGATATATGCTCGTCGCCTGTTATGCGATGAGCTCACCCCACCTGCAGAGGTGGGGGACATCTTCTTCCTCGTTATAACATATGTCAAAAATGGAGGCTTGTAGATGAGCAGACCACCGAAAAAACGCCGTATCAGTGCCCTGCCCCCCAGTCACCGTTTTAATCCGGAGGGGATAGGGGAGTCTCCGGCGGTCACAATCTCCCTGGAGGAGTACGAGTGCATCCGTCTTTTGGATTACCTGGGCATGACCCAGGAGGAGTGCGCCAGGCAGATGGGAGTGGCCCGCACCACGGTTCAGGCTCTTTATTTGGCAGCCCGCAAGCGCATTGCCGGATGTCTGGTGGAAGCCCGGCCCTTGGTCATTGACGGCGGGAATTTTGAGATGTGCCCTGCCTGTCATCACAGCCCCCATCCCGTAAGGATCTCCAGGCAGAAAGGAAGCGACATTCCCATGAAGATTGCAGTTACTTATGACAACGGCCAGATTTTCCAACATTTCGGCCATACGGAAGAGTTCAAGGTCTATACCATCGAGGATAATGTTATCAGGGAGTCTCATATTCTCTCCAGCAATGGTGTGGGTCACGGTGCCTTGGCCACTTTGCTTCAGGAGGAGAATATAGACACCCTGATTTGTGGTGGCATCGGCGGTGGTGCACAGAATGCTCTGGCCCAGGCAGGCGTTACCCTTTATGGCGGCGTCCAGGGTGACGCTGACGCAGCGGTGCATGATTTCCTGGCTGGCAAGCTGGCCTATGATCCTGCTGTGCATTGTGACCATCACAGTGAAGGCCATGGACATGGTCATGGTCATTGTCATGGACATGGTGCCGGTCACGGCCATGGTTGCGGTGGCCACGGCTGCCACTAATACATAAAATCAGGTGCTCGGTGTAATGGCCGGGCACTTTTTTGGCATATATAGATTGCTGATTGCATAAAATTTAGGAGGGCTTCACGATGAAAGCTGACTGCGCAAACTGCAAGACTCATGCTTGCTACACTAAGGGTGTGAACTGCACGGGCATAGACAGGGAAACTATTCTTGATGCTTATAATGAGGAAGAACGCCGTATCATGAAGGCTGCCGCCTATGTGGAAGGAACCTTTTATAGCAATATCACCCGTTTGCAGGAAACGGCGGAGTTCGCCAAGGTCATGGGCTATAAGAAGCTGGGCATGGGCTTCTGCATCGGCCTCAATGCCGAAGCCCACTATATTGCTCGCTACTATAAGCAGCAGGGTTTTGAGTTTTACAGCGTCTGTTGTAAAAACTGCAGCTTCAACAAAAAAGAACTTGACCTGAAGCAGGTCAAGCCGGAGCTTACGCACGAAGCCATGTGCAATCCGAAATTCCAAGCCAAGATCCTGGCAGAAAAGGGCACGGAGCTTTTCATTTCCTGCGGCCTGTGCGTGGGACACGATACTATCTTCAATGCCAGCTGTCCAGGCCCTGTCACCACCCTGGTGGTAAAGGACAGGCTGCTGGCCCATAATCCTTTGGGCGCCATCTATTCCCGCTACTGGAAGCGAAAGCTGGGAATTATGGATGAAGAGGAAGTGTAAAAGGCCCGTGCCAATTCTTTTGATTTGTGGTAGAATATTTGTTACGTGGGCTCAAATTAAGAATCTGGCATGAGAAGACGTAACCCAACTTTTTGTGCAAGACGTGCTCAAATAGCGAGAACCTAAGCGTTACAAGGCTTCGCGGGACTCGCAGAATATATGCATCCCCCGTTTGTTTGTGCGGAAATTTGCAACCCCTCAAACGGTTCAAAAACGGGAAAAATGTGATTGTATCGTTTTTATACTAGAATAGGAGGAGTTTCCATGAGCCAGCTGCGCGTGGAAAAAGTACAAGAACTCATGAAGCAGGAAATCAGTTCTATTATCCTGCGTGAATTAAAAGACCCCCGCATCGGTTTTGTAACGGTAACTTCTGTGGAGTGCACGGGAGATCTGCGGGAGGCCAAAGTTTATGTAAGCCTGATGGGGAGTGAGCAGCAGGTAAAGGACTGCTGGCAGGGGCTGCAGTCTTCCCTGGGCTTTATCCGTCGGGAAATAGGCAAGCGCATTCGTCTGCGCTTCACGCCGGAACTCACTTTTGCTCTGGATAAGTCCTTGGATTACAGTGCCCATATTCAGGAACTGCTACTGAAGATTCAGGCAGAGGAAGCTGAAAAGCCTGTTCATAATGAAGGTGATGAGGCATGAACATAACCCTGCAGGAGGCCTTGGATACCCTGCTGGCGGCAAATAATATAATCATCACTTCACATCTGAATCCAGATGGGGATTCTGTGGGCTCATCCTGGGGGCTGGCACATTTCCTGCGCGGATTGGGAAAACAAGTCTCTGTGATGATTGACGATGAAATTCCTTCTGGGCTTAATAACCTGTCTTTTGTGGAGGAAATACTCCTACCCGAGGAAGACAAAGCATATCAGGCTGATCTTTTGGTGGTACTTGACACAACCTTGGATCTCATAGGCAGGGTGGCTGAATCTGTCAAGGCTCCTGTTCTGAATATCGACCATCATCCCACTAATGACGGTAAGGCGGACAAGCTCTATCTTGATGGGGAAAGAGCGGCTACAGCAGAAATAATTTTTCAGCTTCTGGATTTGGCCGGGGCTGAATTCAGCAAAGACACGGCTATGGCAATCTATACAGGACTTGCCACAGATACGGGTTTTTTCCGTTTTTCCAATACCAATCCCCTGACCATGAGAGCAGCAGCCAGGATGCTGGAAGCTGGGGCGGAGCCCAATCTCATCTCCGAAACTTTGGAAATGAGACCTTATTCTCATGTTAAAGGTTTGGCAGATGCGCTGCAACATATAGAAGTCTGGCATAATGGCAGGGCTGTAGGGGTCTTTCTGAGTTATGAGGCTATGGAGCATATTGAAGCTACAGAAGGACTTATCGACATGATAAGAACCATCGAAGGCGCAGATATTGCTGTGGTAATGAAATACAAGGAAGCAGATAAGGCACGGGTCAGCATGCGCTCCCGGGGACTGGATGTCAGTGCCATTGCCGTGCAGTTTGGCGGCGGCGGTCACGTAAGGGCGGCAGGCTGCGGCATCGAGAAACCCTTTGCTGAGGCGAAACAGCTTTTGCAGGAAGCAATTGATGCCGCCCTGGCCCCCACCGATAAGGCTGAAACAGCGGAGGAAAGGCAGTAATGGCAGTTACCGTGTCCGGTTTTCTTAACATATTGAAGCCTCCCGGCATGAGCTCTCACGATGTGGTAGGCTTTGTGCGCCGCGTGCTTCACGAAAAGCGGGTAGGCCATGCTGGAACCCTTGACCCTGCAGCGGCAGGAGTGCTCCCCATTGCTGTGGGACAGGCGGCCAGGCTTATAGAGTACCTGGAAATAACTGACAAAACCTACCGGGCGGAGCTGAAACTGGGGATTGCCACAGATAGTGGCGATGATACTGGAGAAGTTATCAGCCGTCAGGATTTTATAATGCCTGAAGCAGAAAATATTGAGCAGGTCTTGCAAAAATTCCGGGGGAAGATAAAGCAGATACCGCCGGCTCACTCTGCCATCAAAATAAACGGGCGCAAAGCCTGTGATATTATTCGCGATGGCAAGCAGGTTGATATACCTGAACGTGAGGTGTTTATCCATCGGTTGGAGATGAAAACCTGCCGAAAGGATAGCTTTCTTATAGATGTGGACTGCTCCAAAGGTACCTATATCCGAAGCCTTTGTGTTGACATAGGGAAAGCTTTAGCCATTCCTGCCACTATGTCCTTTCTGGTGCGCAGCCGGGTTGGAGATTTTCAGATAGAGGATGCTTTGACGTTGGAAGAATTGGAGGCAAAAGGTCAGAAGGCTTTGCTGGCTCCGGAGCCATTTCTTCATCATCTTTCCCGTTACAATTTAAGGGAAGACAGAGCCAAGGCTTTCCTGAACGGTCTGTCTACTACCGATAGGTATTATCAGGGAACAGACGGTCCCTTGCGTGTTTATGCAGGGGATAAATTCCTTGGCATTGGCGGCTATGACCCCAAGAAACAGGAAATCAGGCCCCACAAAGTAATGGGCTGATATGGGGAGAGATTGAATTTCCATGGATATATATAATAAACTTACTGATTTAAGGAGCAAGTATCCCCGCCTGGTAGTTGTCCTTGGCATGTTTGACGGCGTGCATATCGGTCATCAAAGCATCATCCGCAGGGCAGGTGAGCTTGCTGCCGAGGTGCAGGGAAAGGTGCTGGTCTTTACTTTCAGCAATCATCCTTTATCGGTTCTGGCACCCGAGAGAATGCCTCTGCAGATTGGCAACAATTTACTGCGTCAGGAAAGATTTGCCTCCCTGGGGGTTGATGTACTGATGAATGTTCCCTTTACCAGGGAATTTTCCCAGGTCAGTCCCGAAGATTTTCTCCTGCTTCTGCAGGCACATTTTGCTCCCCGCTATGTAGTGACAGGAGCCAATTACACCTTTGGAGAGCGAGGCAGGGGCACGCAGCGGTTGCTGCTGCGGGCAGGCCGGGACTATGGCTTTGAAGCAGAGATTTGTCCCACGGTGCTGCAGGATGGCAAAGCTGTGAGCAGCACTCGCATTCGCGGCTTCATACAGTCGGGAGAGTTAGCCTCTGCTAATGCCCTGTTGGGCTATCCCTTCACTATTATCGAAAGGGTGCAGCATGGTGATAAGCGGGGGAGGAAGCTGGGATTTCCTACAGCTAACCTGGCCCTGGCCAAGACCAGAGCAATTCTGCCCAATGGCGCCTATGCTGTAGAAGTAGAATATGAAGGGAGGAAGTATGCTGCTATGGCCAGCATTGGCAGCAATCCTACCTTTGAAGGAGAACGTCCCATACGTTTGGAAGTAAATATACAAAACTTCAATAAAGCCATCTATGACCAGCTTCTCACAGTTCGCTTTTTGAAGTTCCTGCGGGGAGAAAAGAAATTCTCTTCGGTAGAACAGCTTATAAAACAGCTCCATCGTGACAGGGAAGCTGCCCAAAGCATCTGGGACAGGAAATAGATAAATGATATCTGCCCAACAAAAAAGACGCCATGGGCGTCTTTTTTGTTGGGCAGTGTTTTCACAGGTTACAATTTCAGGTATTCTGCCTGCATAGTTACTTCTTCCGGCAGCTTGTCCGTCATAGTGAGGATTTTGCGGGAGAAGAGGTCGATGGTGCGTTTCTTTTCTCCATGTTGCACATTCCAACGTTCAATAAGAGGCTTGTACTGGGGATTTATGCTCAAGTTGTCCCTGTACTGCTTGGATAAGGTGCAATATTTGAAAAGAATTTCCCTTGCCACCTTGTTGAGGCGGGGCAGACCTTCCGCTTCGTTTTTGATGTACATTTCGTATTCAGCAGAGAAAACGTTGCGGTAATTGTTGCCATTGCGCTTCAGGGCCGTCTTAACTCTTTCCTTCATATCCGCGGAAAGGCTGGAGTTCTTTTTATAGAACTGCAGATAGTTGCAGTATTCCGAGGTGAGGGATGGGTCGGAGATGTCGCTGTAATGGACGCCCTGGATGCGTTTGCACATTTCCCAGCGGAACTGGGCACACATCTTCACCAAGGTGTCGTCCAAATCCTCGGAATGAAGTATGGACACTACCATGTGGGCGGGACTGGTCCGCTTTCTACCCTCAATTTCCTGCCACATGACCCCGCGGCTGCCGAAATTAGGCATAAGCACAATGTAGGGCAGAACTTCCATGTCGTATTCAAAACGGTTAATTTTCAGCTCGGGGTAGGTGGTGAAGGTGGGACGGTAGAAGCAGCTGTAGTCAATAGAGCGCACTCTGTCCAGAGCCTGGGTTACCCGTTCGACACTGGCAAAACAATTCTCCAGCGGCCTTACTGCAGCTTCGGCGTAGAAAGCGGGGATAAAGGAGAAAATGCTGCCGTAAGTCATCTTATTGGCGCTGGCCACCATGTTGTTCAGCTCGAAACTGGCCATGGCCCTGGAATCGTTCAGCATGGCATCAGCTTGCTCCTGCTTCAGATTGCCTTGGCGAACTTCTTCTTTCAAATGGTCAGGCCAGTCATTTTCAAATTCATCTTTGGAGGGAGGGACTTCTTTGTTGTAAACTTTCTTCAGCCAGTCACAGGCAGGCATGACCCGGCCATTGGGGTCATCCTCCCAAAGGAGGGCATATTTATACAACAAGGCAGTGTTGTCTGCACCAGCCAGTTCCTCATCAACGAAGCCAAAGAGGAAAAACATCTTCACTTCAGCGGGAATATCTGAGGTTTCCAGGCTTTTGAAGAATGCAGCCTCGTAAATGCTGTAAAAGTTCTTGGTTATGTTCATCCTAAGACGGCGCATCTCATCTGATTTCTCCGCTTTGTCTGGGCATTTCATAAATTTCCTGATATCCTTGGTAAAGGCATCAGCTGTTTCTCTGTCAGTGCCAGCAAAGGCCAGAATTGTGTGGATGGCGTTCTTTATCTGGGGCAGGTTGCCGCTGCCTGCTTCCATTGCTTCCCGGCGCTTGGCCTCATCGACCTTGGCTTTTTGAGTGTGATATTCTGTGAGAAAATCATGAGCAGTCTCAGTGGTTTTTAGGATGAATTCCCCCATGAGGTCTATTTGAGGCTGCAGCGCCTGGGCAAGCTGAGAGGCGAGCATAATGGTGCCAATGCAGAAATTGATATCAGCGGGGTAACACTCTTTGCGCAAAAGGTCATCCTTCTCCAGGCAGGCACGGCAGAGGGTCGCCTGCCAGCCAGAAAGCAGGTCAGGTTTTTCCGGGGGAGTCAGGGCCGTTACACTTTGATACTGATTAGGCATCAGCATTAGTTGGGAACATACATCACGATAATCCTTGTAATCAGCTTTCAGGTCCAGGCAAAGATTCTTGCCTTTTTCGTAAAGAGTGTCAAGGATATTCAGCATCTGGCTCAGCTTCTTGATGCTGGCAGAGACCATCACTGGCGCAATGGTGGGGGTGGCGCTGATGGCAGCAGCCAAATCCTCCTCGCTGTTGTACTCATATTCAAAAAGAGTGCTGTCCTCCGAAGCAATGTAGTCATAGTCGTATTTGCTGCCGCTGGCATGAAAAGCCCCAAGGATGGTACCGTTGCCCACATTGAGGCAGATGTCATCGCTGTGGCGTATAGTGAAGCTGCCCTTGAGGATAATGGCAACGGACTCCACTGTATCGCCTTTGCGATGTAATACCTGCCCTTTGGAAATCTCTATCTTGCCCATGATAATATGGCCCTCCTTTTGCCATGACAACTTTATCCGCATTTTATTTCTGAACATAATATATATTTTATCTTTTCTGCATCAAGGCAAAAATTCCTCCATTTAGGCAAAACTTGCTTTTGTACATATGTCATATTTGTTCTTTACAGGGCTCACATTTAAGCATATACTAATGTTATGTGGTTGTTGCAGCACAACCAGTGAGAAACGAATAACTATATATGATGATTTGGAGGAGTTTAACAAAATGGCTTTAGACACTGGAAACTTATGCATCCTGACCGGCAACGCAAACCCGGACCTGGCCAAGAAGATCGCTGACCATATCGGCGTGAATCTCTGCGATGCATATGTCGGTCATTTCAACAATGGTGAGACCCAGGTGATGATCAGCGAGAGCATTCGCGGCAAGGATATCTTCATCATTCAGCCCACGTCCTACCCGGTCAATGACAACCTGATGGAGCTCCTCATCATGGCTGATGCCTGCAAGCGTGCTTCTGCCCATAGCGTGACGGCAGTGGTGCCTTACTATGCATATGCCCGCCAGGACCGCAAGACCCGTGGCCGTGAGCCTATTTCCGCCAAGCTGGTGGCCAACCTGATGACCACCGCCGGTGTGACCCGCGTGGTGACTGTTGACCTCCACGCAGGCCAGATTCAGGGTTT
This sequence comes from uncultured Selenomonas sp., assembly GCA_905234515.1. Classification (GTDB taxonomy): domain Bacteria; phylum Bacillota; class Negativicutes; order Selenomonadales; family Selenomonadaceae; genus Selenomonas_B. The sequence continues at coordinate 2,452 of CAJOIN010000010.1, read as the reverse complement.
CTTTGACATCCCTGTGGATCATTTGGCTGCAGCTCCTGTCATCGCCAATTACTTCCGCTCCCAAAAGCTGGATGATGTGGTGGTGGTTTCCCCGGATTTGGGCGGCGTTACCCGTGCCCGTATCCTGGCTGATCATCTCCAGGCTCCTATTGCCATCATTGAGAAGCGCCGTCCGAAACCGGGCTGCGCTGAGGTCATGAACCTGATTGGCGATGTTAATGGCAAGACTGCCATCATTATTGATGATATTGTGGATACTGCAGGTTCCCTCTGCGAGGGTGCTAAGGCTCTCCAGAAGCGTGGCGCAAAGCATATCTTTGCTTCCTGCTCCCATGCTATTCTTAGTGACCCTGCTGTACAGCGCCTCAACGAGTCCCCCATTGAGAAGCTCGTCATTACCGATACCATTCCTCTGCCTCCGGAGAAGCAGTCTGACAAGATTGTGACCCTTTCCATGGCAGCTTCCATCGGTGATGTTATCATGCGCATTCAGAGCCACCGCAGCGTGAGCCAGCTTTTCCGCTAATCTGAACACAGTAGTTCCAGCCCCGACCAAATGGCCGGGGCTTTTGTGACTATGATTACAGAAATCACGACCTTGATGCAGTATGCTGGTGTGGGAGGTGTTTCATAATGAACGATGATTTATCTACAGACTTATATATCAGACGATTTCGGTACTGGGAGCATCTTACCGAAGAGGAAAAAGAACTTGCAGCGTCCCATACCAGAGTAGTGCACTACTCAAAGGGGGACCAGGTTCATCGCGGTCCTCTGGACTGCATAGGCGTCCTCCTTATCAAGAAAGGGCAGCTCAGGGTGTACACCCTATCGGAAGATGGACGGGACGTGACCTTGTACCGTCTCTTTGCCGATGATGTTGGTATACTGTCTGCGTCCTGCGTTCTTGATGCAGTAACTTTTGATGTATATATAGATGCAGAAGAAGATACGGAGGTGCTCCTCATAGATGCGCCTACCTTCCGCAAACTGGCAGATGAAAATATCTACGTGCGCTGCTACGGTTATGAAAAGGCCTCCAGCAGACTTTCTGATATGCTATGGAAATTGCAGCAAATTCTTTTCCTTTCTGCAGACCGCAGACTTGCTATTTTTCTGCTGGAAGAGTCTCAGAACCTGCAAAGCGATACCATAAACCTTACCCATGAGCAGATTGCCAGGTATATGGGCACGGCCAGGGAAGTCGTAAGCCGTCTCCTAAAATATTTCGTGCAGGAGGGCTGGCTGGAAACCTCAAGGGGCAGACTGCATATTATCAACAGGGCTGCCTTGGAGGATATAGCACAGCAGTAAAATCTTACAGATAAATAACAGTAAACAGGCGAAGAAAAATAGCCTGGTCTGTGGTATAATAAAACATTGTTGTAATGAAACTAATATAGAGGTGTTAACCATGGAAATTAGTATGGATATACTGATTAAGCGTTTTCAGGATTATGTAAGTTTTGATACCCAATCAGATGAAGGTAATGAAGAGACTTGCCCCAGTACCCCAGGACAGATGGTACTGGCCAAGCATTTGGCTGAGGAATTGAAAGCTATAGGCCTGACGGAAGTTACGCTCGACAACCATGGTTATATCATGGCAACGCTGCCGGCCAATGGTTGTGACACAGCACCGGTAGTTGGCTTCATCTCACACATGGATACCAGTCCTGATGCCTCAGGTGCAAATATTGTTACCAGGATTACCGACAATTACGATGGTGGCGACATTGTGCTGAATGAGGAACAAGGGATCCTGCTTTCTCCTAAGGATTTTCCAAGCTTGCTGAAGTACAAGGGGCAGCCCATCATGACCACTGACGGCACCACCCTGCTGGGAGCAGATGACAAGGCAGGTGTGACAGCCATTGTAAGCGCTGCAGAATATCTTCTGCAGCACCCGGAGATAAAGCATGGCAAGATTCGCCTTGGCTTTACACCCGATGAGGAAGTGGGACGCAGCGCCGACCGTTTTGATGTGAAGGCTTTTGCAGCTGATTTTGCCTATACAGTGGACGGTGATGAATTGGGCAGCCTGGAATACGAAAACTTCAATGCTGCCAACGCTACCATTACCTTCAAAGGCCGAAGCGTACATACGGGTGACGCCAAGGGCAAGATGATTAATGCCACTACCGTGGCTAGTGAATGGCAACAGATGCTTCCCGCCGGAGAACGCCCGGAGTATACTGAAGGGTATGAAGGGTTTTATCATATTCACAAGGTAAACGGTGATGTGGAAAAACTGACCATGATGATGCTGATACGTGACCATGACCGGGCAAAGTTTGCCCACCGCAAAGCCTACCTTGATGAACTGGCTGCTTTTTTTAACAGCAAATACGGTGAAGGTACAGTTACGGTAGACTGCAGGGATATGTATCTTAACATGCGGGAAAAGATGGAGTCTGCCATGTATGTGGTGGAACTGGCCAGGAAAGCCATG
>CAJOIN010000009.1 GCA_905234515.1 uncultured Selenomonas sp. | reverse complement strand
CCACCACAGTGTGGAGGATATCGGCATCACCCTGGGGCTGGCTTTGAAGGAGGCCCTGGGAGATAAGCGGGGCATCAGGCGTTATGGTACTTTCTATCTTCCCATGGACGAGGCTTTGGCCTTTGTGTCTTTAGATATCAGCGGCCGTCCCTTCCTGGTCTATGAAGGTGGGGAAATGGCGCCCATGATTGGGAGCTATGATACGGAGCTGACGGAGGAATTTCTGCGGGCCCTGGCGGTTAATGCCGGCCTTACCCTCCATGTGAAGGTGCTCTATGGCACTAACTCCCATCATAAGGTGGAAGCCATCTTCAAGGCCCTGGGTCATGCCCTTCGTGAAGCAGTGTCTATAGACCCCCGGGTGCAGGGAGTGCCTTCGACGAAAGGAAGCTTATAATGATAGCAATAGTAGATTACGGTGTGGGCAACCTTTTCAGCGTCCACAAGGCTCTGCTGGCAGCTGGGGCTGAGGCGGAAATCACCAGTGATGAGGCGGTAATCCGTCAGGCAGAGAAGATTGTACTGCCGGGGGTGGGCGCCTTTGGGGACTGCATGAAGGAGCTGAACCGCTCCGGCCTGATTCCTGTCCTCAAGGAAAGGATTGAGGTCGGGGTGCCCCTGCTGGGCATCTGCGTGGGCCTGCAGATTCTCTTTGAGGACAGCGAGGAAAGCCCTGGGGTACCTGGGCTGGGCATCTTTAAGGGCCATGTGCGGAAAATAGAGGCACCGGGGCTGAAGGTGCCCCATATGGGGTGGAACGCTCTGGCGAGGGAACAGGGGACAGATTTGTATGATGAGTTGCCTGCCGGCAGCTATGTGTATTTCGTCCATAGCTACCATGCCCAGCCAGAGGACAGAAGCTTGGTGACGGCAGTAACAAATTACGGCAGTGAGCTCACTGCCTCCGTGCGGCAGGGCAATGTGGAAGCTACCCAGTTCCATCCGGAGAAGTCCGGCAAGATAGGGCTGAAGATACTGCGGAATTTCGTGTCACGCAGGGCGTGAGAGGGGAGTTATTCATGGAACTTTTTCCGGCTATAGATATTCGGGGGGGCAAGTGTGTGCGTCTTTTGAAGGGGGATTTTGAACAGGAGACTGTATTCTCTGACAGCCCTGCCGATATGGCGGCGGAATGGGAAAGCCAGGGGGCAACATTTTTGCATTTGGTGGACTTGGACGGGGCCAGGGCTGGCAGACCACAGAACCTGGAAACGGTGAAGGCTATTCTGGCTAAGGTAAAGATTCCCGTGGAGATGGGGGGCGGCATTCGTACCATGGATGATGTGCGGGAAGTGCTGGCTCTTGGTGTGCAGCGGGTAATCCTGGGCTCTGTGGCAGTTCATGACCCGGAACTGGTGAAAGCAGCCTGCGCTGAGTTTGGGGACCGGGTGGTAGTTGGCATTGATGCCAAGAATGGTATGGTGGCTGTGGAGGGCTGGGCGGAAACCAGTAATCTGGAAGCCCCAGTATTGGGCAAGATGATGGCAGATGCCGGGGTTAAGACCATCATCTATACGGATATCAGCCGTGATGGCACCCTGGCTGGGGTGAATGTGGAAGCTACCGTGGAAATGGCGCAAAAAAGCGGTCTCCAGGTGGTGGCCTCCGGTGGTATCAAGAATATCGAGGATATCCGCGCGTTAAAGGCATACGAAAAAGAGGGCATCGCCGGAGCAATTCTAGGCAAGTCCCTCTATATGCACACCCTAAGCCTGCCAGAGGCCCTGGCTTTGGCGGCAGAATGAAAAACAATACGAAATATTGACAATGAAAAAATCCTGCTGACCCTTAACGATTGGTCAGCAGGATTTTTAATGCCCGTTTCTTTTCTTCTGGCAGGTTGTGGATAAGCTTTAGCAGTACTTCATCATCATCAGGGGCGTTTGGTGTAGGTCCAGGTTGTTCCTGAGAAATCTCATTCAGTTCCTCGATGGTGAAGTCCAGGGCCTGGCTGATGCGCAGTACGTTGTCCATGGCTGCTCCGCCAATGGAGCCATTAAGTATGGAAAGCAGCGTGGTATAAGGCATATTAATTTCCTGGGCAAAGGCCTTGAAGGTGTAGCCGCGTGCCTTAATCAAGGACTTTACATAATCTTCTCTTGTCACGGGTACACCTCCATGTCTTGTTAATTATCATTCTGTATCACAATTATAGACGTATTTTTATTAAAAAGAAAGGGCTAATAGAGAAAAAACTGTTATATGGTGGTTTATGAATGTATTTATAAAAAATTATAAGAAAAACGCTATCAAGTACGAAAAAACATAATAAAATATGCGTTTTCGTATTGACGAATGAAAGTTGATGTTGTATAGTATTACCTGTAAACGAAATATCGTTGTTGGGAGCGTTAATAAATGTTATGACGTGCCCAATGTGATGAATTAATAGCGAAGACTACACTCTTTGTATTGAAGTATAAATTGCGTGTAAATTCCAAAGGGTGCAATGATTGCTTATTTGAAACTGTATGAGTTTCTTTGGTGGTCAGTTTAAGCTTAAAAAGGAGAGTTTCACGATGGAGAAAGCAACAGTCGTTGTTATCGGCGGCGGCGCTACCGGTGTAGGTATCCTGAGAGACTTGGCGATGCGTGGTGTGGACGTCATGCTCGTGGAGAAACAGGACCTGGTGAACGGTGCCAGTTCCCGTTATCATGGCCTGCTGCACAGCGGTGGCCGCTATGCAGTAAAGGATCAGGAGGCTGCCAAGGAGTGCATTATCGAGAACATGATTCTGCGCAAGATTGGCAAGTCCTGCGTAGAGGCATCAGGCGGCATGTTCGTCCGCTTGGACAGTGATGATCCTGATTATGAGCAGCAGTGGGTGCAAGGGTGCAAGGACAGTGGCATTGAAGCTACGCCCATTACCTTGCAGAAGGCTTTCGAGCTGGAGCCTCTCCTCTCCAAACATGTGGTTTCTGCTTATCTGGTGCCGGATGCGGCCATCGATGGCTTTCGCATGTCCTGGCAGAACGTCGATTCTGCCAAGCGTTACGGCGGCCGGGTGAAGACCTACACGGAGGTAGTAGGAGTCATCAAGGAAAACAATGAAGTTCACGGCATCAAGGTCCGTGATTATTTCAGCGGAGAAGAGTACGAAATCGGTTGTGACATCCTGGTGAATGCTGCTGGTGGCTGGGCTGGCAAGGTGGCCGAGCTGGCAGGCCTGGAAGTAGGGGTTCAGCCGGATAAGGGCACCTTGATTGCTTTCAACCAGCGCATCACCAACCATGTGGTGAATCGCCTGCACAAATCCTCCGATGGTGATATTTTCGTGCCCCATGGCTCTATCACTATCCTGGGCACTACTTCCATGAGCGTGCCTACCGCTGAGGACACCAGCACTTCCCGTGAGGAAGTGGAACATCTGCTCTCCATCGGCGAAATGACCTTTGAAAACTTGAGAAATTACCGTATGCTTCGTGCTTTTGCCGGTTCCCGTCCTCTTTATATACCTCCTGGAGGTGCTTCTGGTCGCAGTGCTTCCCGTGGCTTTGCCATCGTGGACCACGAGACTCAGGACAGCCTGAAAGGCATGTTCACCATCGTAGGCGGCAAGTTCACAACTTACCGTCTCATGGCAGAGAAGATGGCAGATCAGGTTTGCGCCAAGCTGGGCAACAAGGAAAAATGCCGTACTGCAGAAGAGCCTTTGGTGCCTGAGGTTTCTGAGGAAGCCAAGAAGGCTGCCCGCAAGTACTATCCGGCTTACGGTACGGATCTTGCAGCTACCCGTTTGGGCCCAGAGCGTTTTGCCAGGGTTACCGAGACTTTGGCCAAGGATCCCGAGAAGCGCGAGCTGCTCTGCGAGTGCGAGAATGTCACCCGTGGTGAGGTGGAAGAGATGGCCAAGGAGCTCAGCAGCTTCCGCATCAACGATATCCGCCGCCGCACCCGTCTTGGCATGGGCACCTGCCAGGCCAACTTCTGTGCTCTTCGCAGCGCCAGTGTCTTTGCCAAGGTGGGCAGGGATGAGGCTGCCAGGGATTCCATCGGCCAGATGAAGGAGTTCCTCCAGGGTCGCTGGAAGGGCATCCGTCCGGTTCTTTTGGGCCGTACCATTCGTGAGATGGAAATGACCAGGGCACTATACGAATTATCATTTAACGTGAATGGGGGAGAAGAGGCATGAAGCATTCAGATGTCATAGTCATAGGCAGCGGGGTGGCCGGTATGACGGCAGCTCTGGCCAGCGCACAGCAGGGAAAGTCTGTGACGCTGTTGACCTATGGCGCCAGCTCCCTTTCATTAAATAGCGGGCTTATCGATATTTTAGCCTTTGATGATGAGCACAAGGCTGTGAAATCACCCCTTGAGGGAATCAAGAGCCTGCCTGCTGACCATCCATACAGCAAGATTGGGGCAGATTATGTGGAGAAGGCCGTGGAGTTCTTCTGTGCCTTTGCCAAGAAATATCACCTGCCTTATCACGGTTCACTGAACAGCCAGATGATGGTTCCCACGGCTGTGGGCACTTTGAAGCCCACCTGCCTGGCACCCCATTCCCTGTCCGGCAGCGAGTCCTTTGTGGGCAAGAAGAAGGTCGTGGTTGTGGGCGTGAAAGGCCTCAAGGACTTCTACGCAGATATCATGATCCAGAACCTCAAGAAGGCCATGGGAGAGGAGCTCTCCTATGAATCCGTGGAAATTGATACGGGCATTGAAGGTGGCCGTGACCTGACTATTTTGGACGTGGCCCGCTGGCTGGATACTCCCAAGGGAGTGGATTCCTTTACGGAGCAGCTCAAGAGCTACAAGGGGCAGACTGAGACAGTGCTGATTGTTCCCCAGATTCTGGGCACCAGCGGCCATGCCTGCTACCTCACTGTAGCCAGCCGCATGGAGACCGATGTTGTGGAGACTACGGGCTTGCCGCCTTCCACCAATGGCTTGCGCCTGCAGGCTATTTTCCGTCAGGCACTCAAGGACAATGGTGTGGAATTCGTTGAGAACACCAAGGTCATTGGAGCAAGAGAAGAGGGCGGGCGTTGCACAGGTGTCATTGCCCAGGCAGGTATCCGCCAGAAGGTCTACACTGCTGACAAGTACATCCTGGCTACTGGCGGCTTCTATAGCGGCGGCATCACTATGCGTGATTTCGAGCAGCCCAGGGAAGAGGTCTTCGGTCTGCCGGTGTTCTTCGTCAAGGGCGAGGAAAACTGGAGCAATGCAGAGCTTTTCTCCAACAAACCCCAGGGATATGCCAAGACTGGCGTGCTTACGGACGAAAAACTTCGTCCTGTAGATGAAAATGGCAAGCTTGTGCTTGAAAATGTGTATGTTGTCGGACGTGACCTGGGTGGCTACGATCTTTGCTTCGAGCATTCCGGCAATGGCGTGGCTCTGGCTTCCGGCTATAAAGCCGCACAGATGTAAGGGAAGGGAGAGTCCGGAAGAATGAGCGAAGAAAAGATTTTTGAAGAAGAAAAAGCAGTTTATACAGCCGACCACTGCCTGTCCTGCACCTCCTGCATGTCAAGCTGCCCGGTGATGGAAGCTTCCAAGGAGTACCGCGGACCGAAACTGGTGGGTCCTGCCCATGGCCGCATGCACTTCTCCCAGGATGACTACGAGGACAGCCTTGATTTCTGCTCCAACTGCAAATCCTGTGACCGTGCCTGCCCCTCCGGGGTGGCCGTTTCCACTCTGAACATGCTTCAGAGGGCGGAGTATTACAAGCATAATCCCCATCCGCAGCACGATGATATGCTGGCTCACGGAGAGCGCATGGCCAAGTTGGTGCGCATGATGCCCTTCGGCGCTACCTTTGCCAATCTTGGCATGAAAATCGGCAAGGCCTTCGGCGTATTTGGTATGATGGGCATCGCCGGTGAGCGTGATATGCCGGCCTATGCTGACCAGAATTTCTATCAGCTTTTCAAGAATATGAGGCAGAATCCCTCTGACAAGAAGGTTGTGTTCTACCCCGGCTGCTACATCAACGAGAACGAGCCCCAGGTAGGTGTGGCCTTCGTGAAGGTCATGCAGGCCAATGGCATTGAAGTCCTGGTTGATGAGAAGTTCAACTGCTGTGGTTCCCCCATGGTGGTAACGGGGTATCTTGATGAGGCCCATGAGCATGCCCACAACAATGTGAGCCGCATCCTCGAATGGAAAAAGAAGGGGATTCCTGTGGTGGCTTGCTGCACCAGTTGCTCTCTGATGCTGAAGCAGGAGTATGCAGAACTCTTTGATGAAGAGGAAATGCACGAGGCAGCTCAGAATGTCTATGATGCTTTCGAGTATTTGGAAATCCTGGCTGGCAAGGGCGAGCTTAATACTTCCTTCAAGGCGGTGAATGAGGAACTCCTCTATCATGTTCCCTGCCATCTGAAGTCCCAGGGCTTTGGTACTCCCGCTTATGATATCTTGAAGGATGTGCCGGGGGTCAAGGTGGAGAAGGCTGACGCAGGCTGCTGCGGCATCTCTGGCAACTATGGCTTCAAGAAAGATAAATATGATATTTCCATGAAGATTGGTGAAAAGCTCTTTGAGCGCATCAAGCTCAGCAAGGCCAATGAGGTCATCTGTGACTGCGGTACCTGCCGTATGCAGATCAATCACGGGACGCAGGCTAAAACCTGCCACCCGATTGAAATATTAGCAAGGGCCTACCAGAAGTAAAACTGGCAGACCCTGGAAGCTTCCCGACAGGGGAGCTTTCAAAGCCACAAGTGAAAGGAGTTTTAAAATGGTTCGTAGAATTGTTTTGCTCTGCTCCGCTGGCGTATCCACCAACCTGTTGGTGCGCCGCATGGAGAGTGAGGCTGCCCGTCTTGGTTATCCCTGCTCGGTCAGCTTCTACCCGGTGAATGAGGTCAAGCAGGCTGCAGAATTTGCAGATGTGCTCCTCCTGGCTCCCCAGTCTTCCTTTGAACTTCCTGAGATTCAGCTGAAGTACCCCAATGTGAAGTCTGCGGTGATTCCGAAGGATCTCTATGCCAATATTGATGCAGACAAGATCTTGGATCTGGCCCAGAAAATCGTGGGCGACTATTAATTAAAACTGCTTATCAGGCCAAGGCGTGATTCACACCCTTGGTTTGGCACCCGGGAACGCCCCAGGTGTACCCGGAATTTTCTTAAAATAATCAATAGAAAGAGGTTTTCAACATGGCAAAACAGTATGTAATGGCTCTGGATGCAGGTACTACTTCCAACCGCGCAATCATCTTTGACCGCAACTCCAAGGTTGTTGGTGTTTCCCAGAAGGAATTCACCCAGTATTTCCCGGAGCCGGGCTGGGTTGAGCATGATGCAGAAGAAATCTGGAGCACCATGCACACCGTCATGAAAGAAGCTCTTGAGCAGTCCGGTCTGGTGGCCAGCGACATCGCTGCCATCGGTATCACCAACCAGCGTGAGACCACAGTGGTTTGGGACAAGAAGACCGGCCGCCCCATTTATAACGCCATCGTATGGCAGTCCCGTCAGACCGCTCCCATTGCTGAGGAGATGAAGGCAAAGGGCCTCGTGGATGAGGTTAAGGACAAGACGGGTCTTACGATTGATGCATACTTCTCTGGCACCAAGATTCGCTGGATCCTGGATCATGTTGAGGGTGCACAGAAGAGAGCAGAGAACGGCGAGCTCGCTTTCGGTACCATTGATACCTGGCTCATCTGGAAGCTCACTGGCGGCAAGGCTCATGTCACCGACTACTCCAACGCTTCCCGTACCATGATCTTCAACATCAACACCCTTGAGTGGGATAAGAAGCTTATGGAATATCTCAATGTGCCTGCTGCTATGCTGCCTGAGGTTAAGCCCTCCAGCTGCATCTATGGCGAGACTGTTCCTTCTGTCCTCGGCGCTTCCATTCCTGTGGCAGGCGCTGCAGGCGACCAGCAGGCTGCCCTCTTCGGCCAGAACTGCTTCGAGCCGGGCATGGCCAAGAACACCTACGGCACTGGCTGCTTCATGCTCATGAACACCGGTACAAACATCAAGAAGTCCAAGAACGGCTTGGTCACCACCATCGCTTGGGGCCTGGACGGCAAGGTTGAGTATGCTCTGGAAGGTTCCATCTTCGTGGCTGGTTCCGCTATCCAGTGGCTCCGCGACGGTGTTCGCCTGGTGGATTCCGCTCCGGATTCTGAGTGGGTGGCTAAGAAGGTTAAGGACACTGCAGGCGTCTATGTGGTTCCTGCTTTCGTTGGCCTGGGCGCTCCGTACTGGGATCAGAATGCCCGCGGCACCATCATCGGTATCACCCGCGGCACCACAAAGGCTCACATCGTCCGCGCAACCCTCGACTCCCTGGCTTACCAGACCCGCGATGTACTGGATGCCATGGAAGCAGATTCCGGCGAGAAGCTGCAGGCTCTGAAGGTTGATGGTGGCGCTTGTGCCAACAACTTGATGATGCAGTTCCAGGCTGACCTGCTGGGTGTTCCTGTTGATCGTCCGCAGATTATTGAGACCACTGCTCTTGGTGCTTGCTATCTGGCAGGCCTGGCTGTGGGGGTCTGGAGCAGCAAGGACGAGGTCAAGGATGCCTGGAAGCTGGATACCCGCTTCGAGCCCTCCATGGACAAAGAAGAGTCTGACCGCCTCTACAAGGGTTGGCGCAAGGCAGTCAAGCATTCCATGCATTGGCTGGATGACGAGGAGTAAGGAACAACTCCCCGCTTGAGAAGGGATATTTCTCAGAGGGGGGAGGGGACTCCTCTCCCCCCCTCTGGGATAATATATCAAGTAATTATATATTATTTAAGAAAGAGGGATTCAAATGGTAACAGGCTACGAAAACCTTTTAGGCGAGTTCTTGGGAACTATGGTTCTCTTGGTTCTTGGTTGCGGCGTTTGCGCCAACCTTACGCTTAACAAATCTAAAGGTGTGGGCGGCGGGTGGATCTGCATAGCCTTTGGATGGGGATTTGGTGTTACTTTCGGTGTTTTCACCGCTACTACTTTTGGTGCTCCTCAGGCTGACCTGAACCCGGCTGTTACGCTGGCTAAGACTCTGGCTGGTGTTTACACCTTCAACCAGTTCATCGTCACTTCTTTGGTACAGATCCTCGGCGGTATCGTCGGTGCTACCATCGTTTGGCTTACTTATCTTGCTCATTGGGAAGGCACTACTGATCCTGCCGCTAAGCTCGGCATCTTCAGCACGGCTCCTGCCATCCGCAACAATGCCCTGGCTTTCATTACTGAGGTCAGCGCAACCTTCTTCCTGGTGTTCCTCATCTGGATGACATTCTCCGCTAAGTTTGGTTACAGCGCAGAGACTGCTGCCAGCACCTTCCTGGGCAACGGTTTTGGCCCCTACATCGTGGGTATGCTCATCGTGGCTCTTGGCCTCTCTCTCGGCGGCCCTACTGGTTATGCCATGAACCCCGCCCGTGACCTTGGCCCCCGCATTGCTCATGCTATCCTGCCCATCCCGGGCAAAGGCGGCTCTGATTGGGGCTATGCTTGGGTGCCTGTGTTTGCTCCGCTGGTAGGCGCAGCTTTGGCTTATGTAGCTTGCAGCGCATTCGGTTACTTCGGCTAAGCTAAGCAAAAATTACATTACCCTATAAGAAAAAGCCCGTTGCCTTTTGCAGCGGGCTTTTTTGATGGAATTGCATATAAAATCACCTGGCATAGGCTATAGCTGCCAGGTGATTAGTCATCTTATGTATGTTATTTCTTGCGCAGTACCACGGCGCTGCGGGCGGGAATGTAAATCTTCAGCCATTCCTTGCCATCCTTCTCATACAGGGGGTCAAAGTTGGTGGCGTGAACCACGCTGTCATCTGCCAGGCCGTTGCCACCGAATTCCGGTGCATCGGTATTCAGCATGACCTTGTATTTTCCTTTAGGGACCAGGAAACCGTAGTCCGGGAAGGAACGGGTGGGGGAGAAGTTGAATACGAAGATGAGGTCGCCACGCATGTAGGCCAGCACCTGGTCACCGTCGTTGTGCCAGATTTCCACCACAGGCTGCTTCTGGAAGTCCTTCACGGACTTTATGCAGGCAAGCATGGCCTGGTCGAAATCGCCCAGGTAGTGGTAGCAGAGAGCCTGGTCATCCACCAGATGCCACTGGCGGCGGGCATATTTGTAGCTCCAGCCGTTGCCCTCGCGGGGGAAGTCAATCCACTCGGGATGGCCGAACTCATTGCCCATAAAGTTCAGGTAGCCGCCGTTGATGGTAGAGGAGGTTACCAGGCGAATCATCTTGTGGAGGGCAATACCGCGGTCCACCATGCCGTTGCGGTCATTCTTGCTGAAGTGCCAGTACATATCAGCATCGATGAGGCGGAAGATGATGGTCTTGTCACCCACCAGAGCCTGGTCATGGCTTTCTGCATAGGAGATGGTCTTCTCATCCTGGCGGCGGTTGGTCATTTCCCAGAAGATGCTGGAGGTCTTCCAATCTTCATCCTTCTGTTCCTTGATGGTCTTGATCCAGTAGTCAGGCACATTCATGGCCAGGCGGTAGTCAAAGCCGTAGCCACCGTCCTCGAATTTGGCAGCCAGACCGGGCATGCCGCTGACATCCTCGGCAATGGTGATAGCGCCGGGCTTCACCTCATGGATGAGCTTGTTGGCCAGGGTCAGGTAGCAGATGGCATTGTCATCCTGATGACCGTTGAAGTAATCCCCGTAGTTCATGAAGGCTTCGCCCAACCCATGGCTGTAGTAGAGCATGGAGGTGATGCCATCGAAACGGAAGCCGTCGAAGTGGAATTCCTCCAGCCAGTATTTGCAGTTGGAAAGGAGGAAGTGGAGTACATCATCCTTGCCGTAGTCGAAGCACAGGCTGTCCCAGGCAGGATGCTCGTGGCGGTCGCCGGGATAGAAGAACTGGTTGGGGTCGCCGCAGAGATTGCCAAGACCTTCAACTTCATTCTTTACGGCATGGCTGTGGACAATGTCCATGATGACTGCCAGGCCCATGCTGTGGGCAGTGTCAATAAGGTCCTTCAGCTCCTCAGGCGTGCCGAAGCGGCTGCTGGGGGCAAAGAAGGAGCTCACATGGTAGCCGAAGCTACCATAATATGGATGCTCCTGGATAGCCATAATCTGGATGCAGTTGTAGCCGTCCTTTTTCACCCGGGGCAGGATGTTATCCTTGAATTCCTTGTAGGTGCCTACCTTTTCGGCATCTTGAGACATGCCTACATGGCATTCATAGATGAGAAGGGGAGCCGTATTGGCCTTGAACTTCTCATCGTGCCAGGTGAATTTTTTCCTGGGGTTCCAGACCTGGGCAGAGAAAATCTTGGTCTGCTCATCCTGTACCACCCGCTGGGCCCAGGCAGGAATGCGCTCACCTTCGCCGCCACGCCAGTGAACCCTCATCTTGTAAAGGTCGCCATGATGGATTTTTCCGGGGGGAATGACAAGTTCCCAATCTCCAGTGCCATGGATGTGCTTCAGTTTGTAGGCTTCATCTTCCTGCCAGTTATTGAAATCACCCACCAGGTAAATGGAGAGAGCGTTGGGAGCCCACTCACGGAAGACCCAACCACGGCCCTGCTTGTGCAGGCCGTAGTAAAGATGTCCCGTAGCAAAATCCGACAGGGAACGCTTGCCATTCTGGGTCAGCTGGCTGATTTTCCAGAGGGCGTGGTCGTGACGGCCACGGATAGCGTGTTCGTAGGGGCGAAGCCACTCATCGTGGGCAATGATGCCTAAATCTTTGTTTTTTGCCATAAAATACGCCGATGCAGTCCATCCTGCAACGGCTCAATCCTCCCATTCCGAATAAAATATATCCCTTGAAAAAACGATTCATATCCATTATAGCATAACTTTTGTTAAAATGCTTGTTTGGTGAAAATGGTGATTTGTATAATCATTTTGAACAATTGTGTGCTAATATATTCTAGTAGCTTTTTGCCATAAGGTATCTTCTATGGTAAAATATCTAAATATAGAGTGAGTGTAGAAAGGCAGGTATACAATATGGTCAATCAGGAAACCATGATGTTCAAGTTTGGCAATGATGAAAATAAGGCAGAGAGAATTATACGCCATGTGTGTGCCTCCATGGAGGAAAAGGGATATAATCCCATCAATCAGTTGGTTGGCTATCTTCTGTCAGGGGATCCGGCCTATGTGACCAGCCACAATGATGCCCGCAGTGAGATTCGCTCCTTGGAGCGTGATGAATTGCTGGAGGAATTGGTGCGAGCCTATTTGGAGAAGAAAGAATGAAGAGATATTTAGGCCTTGATATCGGTGACAGGACCATTGGCATTGCGGTGAGTGATTTGCTGGGCCTTACAGCCCAGGGAGTGGAAACCATCCACCGCAAGGACATGGAGGCCGACATCAAGCGCTTGGGGGAACTGATGGAGCAGTATGAGACAAAGTCCCTGGTCTCAGGCTACCCCAAGAACATGAACGGTACGGAAGGGGAACGCTGTGAGTTTGTGAAGGAGTTTATGGCAGAAGTGCAGAAGACATATCCGGAAACAGAGGTTTTCTTCTGGGATGAGCGTCTCTCTACTGTGGCGGCCACCCGTTCCCTGTTGGAGGCGGATGTTTCCCGCCGTAAGCGGCGCAAAGTTATAGACAAGATGGCAGCTGTGTTTATCCTCCAGGGATTCCTTGACAGCCCCCAGGCCCGTCAGGTTTGATACGGGGGAGTCTTTATATGAAATCTAAGCTCCTGCTGAGCCTTTGGCTTGCGCTTGCTAAGATTTCATAGTAAAATGCAGTTATTGGAATATTAAATGCAGGAGAGGTGATTGTCATGTCCGATAAGGAGAAAGATATGCAGGATGATGATTTCATCGTAGAGATGGAAGACGAACAGGGTAATAAGTATTATTACCAGGAGGAAATGATTATCCCTGTGGGAGATCAGCGCTATGCTCTGCTGGTTGGCATCCATGATGATGAACATGAGCATGAGCATGGATGTGGTTGCGGCTGTGAAGATGATGAGGATGTGCTGATTGCCAAGATCATCATCAACGCTGAAGGCGAAGAAGAATATGTGGAGCCTACTGACGAGGAATTCGAGGCTGTGCAGAAGGCTTATGATGCCTTGGTTGAGGAATCCGAAAAGGAATAATAACCAAAACTTTGGGAGAGCTGCCATTCAGATGGATGGCGGCTCTTTCATGTGAAGATGGGAGAGATGGGGATGGCGCCAAAACTTCCCGGGGACGAGGGAAATAAGCTGTTTGACAGAATTAAAGAATTCTGGTGCAAGCTTTCTGACTGGCTGAGCGGAGAAGATGTCAGCTTGGGGAATAGTTCCAAGCTGACATCATGGCAGGAAAAACTGGATTCTTTGATGGGCATGCTTACGTGGAAGCATCTGGCAGCTGTTGTGGCAGTTTCCTTTGTGCTTATTATGGGCGGTTTCTATCTCGCCTTTGGAGGCGGGGAGAAAATCATTCTCTTTTTTCACCTTCTAATAAAATTTTTCTGATTGCGGCAATTTGCTTTTCATTAATGTCAGGGAATTTGCGCGCAAAAGAGACAGCAAGTTCTCTTTTTGGTGGCAGGTAAAGACAGGGGGGCTTCAGGATAAGTTCAAGACAGGAACATATCTGTTGTATCCTCACATGAAAACTGAGGATGCTTTGGCCAAGCTTATATCAGGAGAAACTACCACTATCAAGTTTACTATTCCTGAAGGATTTGGCATCAAGGAGATAGCCGAGCGCCTTTCTGCAGAAGGGCTGGTGGATGAGCAAGAGTTTTTGGACCTAGCAAAGGATTATGCTCCCTATGATTATGTAGAGAAAAAGGCGGATGCGCGCTACACTGCAGAAGGCTTCCTTTTTCCTGATACTTATGAAATACAGTCAGACACCACAGCCAAAGATATTATGAAGATGATGGCCAGGGATTTTGACGAGCGGTTGACTCCTGCTATGCGCAAAAGAGCGGAGAAAATGGATTTGTCTATATATGAGTTGGTCACCTTGGCATCCCTGGTAGAAAAGGAAGCAAGGTTCGATGAGGACCGTCCCATCATTGCCCAGGTGTTCTTCAAAAGGCTGCGTATAGGTATGCCGTTGCAGTCTGACACTACCTTGCAGTATCTTATGAATGCTCCCAAGGAAGATGTCAGCATTGCCGATACAAAGATAGACTCTCCCTACAATACCTACCAGCACTACGGTCTGCCGCCGGGGCCTATTGCCAGCCCGGGTATGGCGGCCATTGAGGCGGTGCTTTATCCAGCAGATACAGATTATCTTTACTTTGTGGCTGACCGCCAGGGGCATAACCATTATTCGACGAGCTATGCACAGCATCTGGCCATAGTGGATGAAGTGCGCTGATGTTTTGGAAAGAAGATTTGATTTGAAAGCACTTTTGGAAGAAATGGAAGCTTATGCTGCCAGGCACCATGTCCCCATTATTAATGAGCAGGGCAGGAGAGCTTTCCTGCAAGTGATAGAAGAAGCAAAGCCCCATAGGGTTTTGGAGATTGGCACGGCTATAGGATATTCTGCCTTGCTTATGGCCCAGCATGGGGCAGAAGATGTGCAGATTACTACGCTGGAGCTTTCAGAAGAGCGGGCCAGGCTGGCAGAAAGCTTTTGGGAGCGTTCGCCGTATAAGGAGCGCATCAATCTTCATTTAGGTGATGCTGGAGAACTTTTGCAAGGGTTGCCACGTCCTGAGGGAGGCTTTGATTTTGTCTTTATAGACGCGGCCAAGGGACAGTATGTGGATTATTTTCAAAAAATACAGCCCTTGCTGGCTGAAAAAGCTGTAATTTTAGCTGACAATGTTTTGTTCAGGGGCTATGTGCTGGGGCAGGAAAAGCCTCCCAGACGTTTTAAGACCATTGTGAAGAGATTGCAGCAGTATCTGCAGCTTGTACAGGAAACACCAGGTTACAGCACAAAGATACTGGTAAATGGTGACGGCCTGGCTGTTACCTATAAAGGTTTGATTTCGGAGGCAGGATTTGGATTTGAAAAAACCTGAATTGCTGGCGCCTGCCGGCAACATGGAAAAGATGAAGATGGCGCTCCTTTATGGTGCTGATGCTGTGTATCTTGGGGGCAAGGCCTTCGGGCTTAGGGCACTGGGGGGGAACTTTACCAGGGACGAATTAAAAGAGGCCATGGAATTTGCCCATGGCCTTGGGAAAAAAGTTTATGTGACGGTTAATGTCTTTCCCCATAATGAGGATATTGAAGCCCTGCCTGATTACCTGCGTTACCTGGCTGAAATTGGTACCGATGCCTTGCTGGTGGCAGATTTGGGCATCTTCAGGCTTTGTCAGAAGGTCATTCCAGATATGGAACTTCACATCAGTACCCAGGCCAATAATACCAATTGGGCTACCGTCAACGCCTGGCATGAGCTGGGAGCCAAGAGGGTGGTGCTGGCCAGGGAAATGTCTTTGGCAGAAGTCCGTACCATCAGGGATAAAACTGAGGCGGATTTGGAAATGTTTGTCCACGGTGCCATGTGTATCTCCTATTCGGGACGCTGCCTTTTAAGCAATTATTTCACGGGGCGGGATGCAAACCGTGGTGCTTGTGCCCAGTCTTGCCGCTGGAAGTATGCACTGGTAGAGGAGACACGGCCTGGAAAATATTTTCCGATTGAGGAAGATGACCGTGGTACCTATATAATGAACTCCAAGGATATGTGTCTGCTACCACATTTGCGGGATGTCATAGAAAGTGGTGTAGATAGCCTTAAAATTGAGGGGCGCATGAAGAGCGTGCACTATGCAGCCAGTGTTACCAAAGCCTACAGACTGGCCATTGACAGCTATTTTGCTGACCCGCATCATTTTGAAATCAAGCAGGAATGGCTGGACGAGCTGGAAAAGGTATCACATAGGCCCTATACTACAGGTTTCTATTATCACCGTCCTGATAATGAGGATCAGATTTATGGTACATCTTCCTACATTCAGACTTCTGATTTCATAGGGTTGGTGCTTTCCTACGATATGGCTACGGGATATGCCACGGTGGAACAGCGCAACAATATGAAAATTGGGCAGGAAATAGAGATTTTTCAGCCTAAAGGGGAAGGTTATCGTCAGCAGCTTTCTGATATGCTGGATGAGGAAGGGCAGCCTATAAATGTGGCACCACATCCCCAGCAGATAGTCAGGATTCGCATGGAAAGGCCAGTTGAGCCTTATACCATATTGAGAAGGGATACCGTCTGCTAAGCAGGCGGTGATAAAAGGGAAAGGGAGAATAAAAATGGGAGAGATTGTACGCTATTTTGCCAAGGCTTCAGGCAGGGTTCAGGGAGTAGGCTTTCGCATGTATGTGCGTGAAAATGCCAGCAGGCTGGGGCTTAAGGGCTGGGTAAGAAATATGGAAGATGGCACCGTGGATATGGAGGTTCAGGGAGAGTCCGCCAAGGTGGACAAGCTCTTTGCAATTATCCAGGAGGGTAATTACTTTATCAAGGTGACAGAGCTCAGCATGGAAAAGCAGAATCCTGTGATGCCGCCTGAGAACGCATTTATTATAAAATATTGAGGGGGATATGTTATGGCTGATGTACTGGTTCTCCACGGGCCGAATCTGAATCTTTTAGGTACACGGGAGCCGGAGATATATGGCTCTGCTACCCTGAGTGATATCAATGCAATGCTTAAGAAAAGGGCGGAGGAGGCAGGCCTGGGGCTGGACTGCCTGCAGTCTAACCATGAAGGAGTGCTGGTGGATGCAATTCAGCAGGCCAGGGGGAAGTATGACTATATCATCTTTAATGCTGCAGCCTTCACCCATTACAGCATAGCCATCAGGGATGCCATAGCTGCTGTGGAGATACCGGTGATTGAGGTACATATTTCCAATATCCACAAAAGGGAAGAATTCCGTCATAATTCTGTGTTGGCACCTGTAGCCATGGGGCAGATATGTGGTTTGGGCGTTGCTAGCTATCTGGCAGCTTTGGAAGCTATCATCTTTAATCTCAACAGTAAATAATTTTTTATACACGCAGTGGAAGAAAAACATGGAAAGAGGTAATACCTATGATAGAACGCCGTCTTGAGGCTATACGCGCCTTGCTTGAAGAGCAGGGGCTGGATGCAGTGGTGGTCACTAAATATGTGAACCTTCATTATTTCAGTGGATTCCGGGGAGATGATACTACGCTGGTAATCTCCAAGGACAAGGCAGCACTCATTACGGACAACCGCTATACTGAACAGGCGGGACAGCAGGCACCTCTTTTTGAGATTGTGGAGCAGCAGGAAGGGCTTTTGTCCAAAACTACAGAAGTTGTAAAGTCCTTTGGCTGCCAAAAAGTGGCTTTTGAGGGCAATGCCCTTATCTATGATGATTTCCAAAAGCTGACGGAGCTTTTAACGGGCGTAGAGTTTACCACTGCGCTTCATCTTGATAAGCTGCGGGAGATTAAGGATAAGGAAGAAATTTCTTATATCCGCAGGGCCTGCCAGATTGCCGACAAGGCTTTTGAAGAAGTACTCACCTATATAAAGCCAGGTGTTACGGAGTTGGCAGTGGCAGCCCGGCTGGAAAATGCCATGAGGGAAAACGGCTCAGAAAAGCCTTCCTTTACTACCATTGTGGCTTCTGGCTTGCGGGGGAGCTTGCCCCATGGCACAGCTACTGACAAGGTGATTGAAGCAGGAGAACTTGTCACTATGGATTTTGGCGGCATGTATCAGGGCTATTGCTCGGATATTACCAGAACTATATGTGTGGGTGAGGCCAGCGACAGGCAGCGCTTTATTTACAATAAGGTGCTGGATGCCCAGAAAATGGCCCTTGGCCTTATTAAGCCAGGTGCTTCTGGTAAGACCGTGGATTTGGCTGTAAGAGAAGCTTTGGATAAGGATGATTTGGGGAAATACTTCGGCCATGGTTTGGGACACAGCCTTGGACTGGAAATCCATGAGTCTCCCCGTCTGTCCAGTAAGAGCACTTGCGAGAGCTTGCAGCCGGGTATGCTGGTTACTGATGAGCCCGGGGTTTACATTCCTGGCTGGGGCGGCCTGCGCATAGAGGATACAGTCTTGGTGACGGAGAGTGGCAGCGAGGCTCTTACCTGTGCCAATAAGGATTTTATAGAAATTCGTTGAATTCAGGGCGAAAATAATCTATAATAGATAACATCATTGCAAAAAAGCGTATCGCAAATATTTGGAGGGCATAGTTTAATGATTAACAGTACAGATTTCCGCACAGGCCTCACTATTGAGATTGATGGCGGTGTTTGGCAGATTGTAGATTTCCAGCATGTAAAGCCGGGCAAAGGCGCAGCTTTCGTTCGCACCAAGATTAAGAATGTAGAGACTGGTGCTGTGGTTGAGCGTACTTTTAACCCCAACGAGAAGATGCCGGCTGCACACCTTGAGAACCGCAATATGCAGTTCCTCTATGAGGCTGACGGTATGTACACTTTCATGGACATGGAGTCCTATGAGCAGTCTGAGCTCAATAAGGAGCAGCTTGGTGATGCTCTCAACTACTTGATGGAGAACATGGAGGTTACTCTCCAGTCCTTCAAGGGCCGCATCATTGGTATTACCCTGCCTAACTCCGTAAACCTGAAGGTTATTGAGTGTGAGCCCAGCGTGAAGGGCAACACTGCCACCGGTGCTACCAAGATGGCTAAGGTGGAGACTGGCTATGAGGTTCGTGTGCCGCTCTTCGTCAATGAGGGTGACACGCTCCGCATTGATACCCGTACGGGCAATTATATCGAGCGCGCTTAAGAGCAGAAGGTGACTGCCGTATCATCAAGGCATGGTACGGCAGTTTTTCTGTAAGAGCACAGGTAGCCTGCCATCAGCAAGTTTTCAAGTTTTTGCGCCATAGAAGGAATATTGCAAGACCGTATAGAATATAAAACATTAATTATAAGTGTAGTTTTTTAATATCAGCTAAAAGCAGTCTAAAAGGTCGAGGAGGTTTTCAACATGGCTAACGAAAAAGAAACTGTACAGAAGGATAACTCCCTGGGAACGATTCGTATCGCAGATGAAGTGGTCAGCATTATTGCCGGTCTTGCAGCAACCGAAGTGGAAGGCATTGCCGGCATGAGCGGTGGTATTGCCGGAGGTATTGCTGAAATGCTGGGCCGCAGGAACTTTGCCAAAGGGGTAAAGGTTGAAGTGGGCGAAAAAGAAGCTGCCGTTGACCTCTACATCATTGTGAAATATGGCGTCCGTATTCCTGATGTGGCACTGGCTGCCCAGGAAAATGTCAAGCAGGCTATAGAGACTATGACCGGACTGTCTGTAGTGGAAGTAAATATTCACGTTCAGGGAGTAGGATTCCCTGACGATGAAAACAAGCCCGAAGAGATTCGCGTAAGATAATGTCGTGATTCTATACTTCAGATTTCCCGTCAGGGAGGCAGAATAGGGGCTTGGTAAATGGGGATCATTAATCGATTTTTCTTATTTGTTTTCACAGTGTTTATGGTCGTGCTTTCCCTGGGGGTGCTGGCTGTATGTCTGCAAATCGTGCCGGAGCATTACTGGCTTAATGAACTGCGTTTTGCCTTGGGCAGAACCGAGACTATGGCAGGAGCTGTGGTGGTCCTTTTGGTCAGCCTGCATCTTTTGCTGTTGTCTTTCAGTCGTCATACACCTAAGGCCGTTTCTCGTGGTGAGCTTGTTATGGTGAAAAGCCAGGCAGGAGAAGTAGGTGTGGCTCTGGATGCTGTGCGCGGCTTGGTAGACAAGCTGGTTCGCGACATTCGTGGTGTGCGTGATGCCAAAGTGAAGGTTTTTTCTGTCAAAAAAGAAGGGGAGTCCCCCTTGTCTGTGTCTCTTTCCCTGATTATTGGGCAGGAGTGCAATGTGGCAGATGTCTCGGCAGCGGCGTCTGAGCTGGTTAGCAGCCATCTTTCAAAGGTCCTTGGCTATGGACAGGTGCCAGTGGAAGTTACGATTGCAGATATTACCAATGCTTCGCCTGACAGGAAGCATCGTGTAGTTTAAGGTGGGTGGTGCGTATGAAGGCCGAACTTCAAAGCGAACTGCTGCATCTTTGGCAGGAACATCGTGGCGCCAGTCTGGGGCTTATGGCAGGAGTTATTGTTGCCGTTTGTATGCTGATTTTTGGCTTTTGGCAGACTTTATTTGTTTTATTTTTTGGTTTTGTCGGCCTATGGTTGGGCAACGAATATGACAATAAGGCTGATGCCTGGCTGGATTTCAAGGCAGGCCTGGCAAGATTCCTGCCTGTAAGTTTTCAGCGCTACCGGGGACGTAATGGTACTGACTATACAGATTATGATTTTAGGAAAGAAAGGTAACGAAATAAGATATGAGTCGTAGACAAGCAAGGGAAGCTGCTCTGCAAGCGCTTTTCCAGTTAGATTTCAACCGTCCTGATGAGGAAAAGCAGAGAGAAGCATATGAAACCTTAGCTATTGATACAGCTTTTAGTGAAGCTGAAGGAGAGCCTTTGACTAAAAAGGACCGTAGTTATGTGGAGTCCTTGGTGTCGGGGACCAGAAGCCATCTGGAAGAAATCGACAGCATGATTTCCAGCCATGCAAAAGGGTGGAAGCTGGAGCGTATGGCTGCTGTTGACCGCAATCTGGCACGACTGGCTGTATTTGAAATGTGTTTCGCAGAGGATAAACTGGCTCCTGGGATTGCCATCAATGAGGCTGTGGAACTGGCAAAGAAGTATGGTACTGACGATTCGGGACGATATATCAATGGCATCTTGAATGCGCTAGTTAAGAAAGACTGATGAATTTTAGACTCGGGGAGGCCAGACAGCATCTTTTGTAGTCTGGCTTTTCTTATGCGCGTCATAAGTGCGGGGGAGGGTGTCTGTGGGCATACATAGTGTAAGCGAGATTAACTTATATTTGAAAAATCTCATTGCTGGAGAACTGCCCCTGCAGCAGACTCTAGTAAGAGGGGAAATCTCGAATTTTAAGAAATATCCCTCCGGTCACTGTTATTTTACCCTTAAGGATAGCAGTTCCTCCCTTAAATGCGTGATGTTTCGCAGTCGGGCTCAGCATCTGCGTTTTATGCCTGCCAATGGATTGCAGGTCATTGCCGGAGGCAGTATTGCTGTCTATGAGCGGGATGGCGTTTATCAGCTTTATGTTGATTCTTTGGCGCCTGAGGGAGCTGGAGATTTGGCACTGGCCTTTGAACAGCTGAAAAAAAAGCTGACATCAGAGGGACTGTTTGATGAAGAACACAAGCAGAAACTGCCTCGGTTTCCTAAGAAAATCGGTGTGGTTACTTCTTCTGCCGGAGCCGTGTTAAGGGATATTTATCATGTGGTTTCCCACCGCTGGCCCTTGGTTCAGCTGGTCCTTTACCCTGTACAGGTTCAGGGAGAGGGAGCAGCGGAGCAGATAGCGGAGGCTATACGTTTCTTCAGCGAAAGTTATCCTGTGGATACTATGATTGTAGGTCGGGGCGGCGGTTCCATGGAGGATTTGCAAGCTTTCAATGAGGAACAAGTTGTAAGAGCAGTTTATGCTTCTAAGATTCCTGTTATATCTGCAGTGGGACACGAGACTGATTTTTCGCTAACTGATTTTGTCAGCGATGTGCGGGCGGCTACTCCCTCCCAGGCAGCGGAATTTGCTGTGCCGGACCGCAGGGAGATGCAACGGCATTTGCAGGTTTTATCAGGACGCATAAGAAATCTTTTTGCCAGTGGTATAGAGGAACGGCGTGGAAAACTTCAAAGCCTGCTTTCGCGTCCTGTTATGCGCAGTCCTCAAAAAAACTTGGAGGCCAGGCGTCAAAGACTGGATATGGTTTCCATGCGTCTGCAGCAACTGAAGGATGCTTCTATAATTGACAAGAAACATCGCCTGTCCATGGCAATGGAAAAATTGGAAATGCTTAGCCCTGTTATGGTGCTAAGACGAGGTTATGGTATAATCGAAGCAGAGGATAAGATGCTGACCAGTGTCCAGGAAGTATCTATAGGTCAGGACTTAAAGATTACCTTAAAAGATGGTTGCCTTAATGCCAGGGTGGAAGCGCTTTCAGCGCAGAAAGGATGAAGGAGTTATGCCTAGGAAAAAAGAATTGCCTTTTGAGGAATCTTTGGCCAGATTGGAAGAAATCGTGGAGACCATGGAAAATGGTGAGACCAGCCTTAAGGACTTGATGGCAGCATATTCTGAAGGTGTTACCCTCTCCCAGCATTGTTTGAAAGCATTGGAGCGAGCGGAAAAGACCATGGATATCATGGTCCAGGAGAATGAAGGAAAAATCATAGAAAAAGAATTAGTCTTAGAGGAGAATTGACATGGTGGAGGAATTTTGGCAAAAGCGACTGCAGTCCGTTGAAAATCAGCTGAAGAATGAGCTGCTGGCTAATCCATCCCTGGAAGGCAGACTGGCAGAAGCAATGGAATACAGCCTTATGGCAGGGGGGAAGCGCATACGCCCTATGCTTTTGATGGCTGCGGCTGATGCTGTGGGGGGAGATGGAGATAAGTTCCTGACCTCTGCTTGTGCTATTGAAATGATACATACATATTCCCTTATCCACGATGATCTTCCGGCTATGGATAATGATGATTATCGTCGCGGCAAGCTGACAAACCATAAGGTATATGGAGATGGCATGGCAATATTAGCCGGCGATGCACTGCTTACGCTTGCCTTTGAGGTACTTCTGCGGCAGGAGGGAGTTTCTGACGCTGTAAAATTGTCTGTAGTCAGGGAATTTAGCGTAGCAGCCGGTCAGAGCGGTATGGTTGGCGGACAGGCTTTAGACCTTGAATCTGAAGGGAAAAGAATAGACCTTAAGACTCTGCAGAAGCTGCATATGGGCAAGACTGGGGCTTTATTCCGGGCTGCTATTCGCAGTGGTGCCATTTTGGCAGGGGCAGATTCGGAGCAACTGGCAGCGCTTACCAGTTATGCTGATAAATTTGGTCTGGCTTTCCAGATTACGGATGACATTCTCGATGTTACAGGCGACGAGGCGGTTATAGGCAAGCCGGTGGGCAGTGACGAGCGCAATGATAAGTCTACCTATGTTACGCTGACCTCTTTGGATAAAGCCAGAGAATTAGCCCAAAAGACGGTTGATGAGGCAGTTGCTTCCTTGAGTCCTTTGGGAGATAAGGCAAGTTTCCTGCGTGAACTTGTAGAATCTCTGCTGAAAAGAAAAAAATGACAGGAAGTGCTTTTATGTATCCGCTGCTAGCCAAGCTGAATCAGCCTGAGGATATAAAAAAATATTCCCTCTTTGAGTTGGAGAACCTGGCACAGGAAATACGCCAGCTCATTATTGAAACTGTGTCCAAAAACGGCGGCCATCTGGCACCCAGCCTGGGCACCGTGGAACTGACTCTGGCCTTGTACAGTGTGTTTAAATTCCCCCAGGATAAGCTGGTTTGGGATGTGGGGCATCAGGCTTATACCCACAAAATACTCACTGGCAGGCGTGACAGCTTCAAGACCCTGCGTAAAAAGGGCGGCATAACCGGCTTTCCCAACAGGAGTGAATCCAAGTATGATGCTTTTGGGGTAGGTCATGCCAGCACTTCTATTTCTGCTGCTTTGGGAATGGCTGTTTCCAGAGATTTAAGCGGTAGAAACAACAAGGTTATTGCTGTGCTTGGAGATGGTGCACTTACCGGCGGGGAAGCTTTTGAGGCACTGAATCATGCGGGGGAGTTGGGCAAGGATCTTATCGTAATTCTCAACGACAATGAGATGTCCATTGACCGCAATGTGGGGGCTATGAGTGAGTATCTTTCCCGCATACGGCTGGCTCCACAATACAAGCAGGCCAAGCACGATGTGGAAGAACTGCTCTCAAGTATTCCTCGTATTGGCAGCCGGGTGTTGAAAACTGCCAATCAGATCAAGGATGGAATTCGTTCTGTTCTTGTTCCTGGAGTCCTGTTCGAGGAAATGGGCTTTCATTACATTGGTCCTTTGGATGGACATAACATCAGTTTCTTGCAGGAGGTCTTTACCCGTGTGCGGGAGATGAGTGGGCCGATTCTTCTTCACGTGCATACCATGAAGGGAAAGGGGTATACTCCAGCTGAAAATAACCCTGGGAAATTCCATGGTGTGGGGAAATTTGATGTTTCCACTGGTGAAAGCTTAAAAAAGACAGGTGGAGCACCATCCTATACATCAGTTTTCAGCCAGGCATTGATAGATTTGGCTGAAACGAGACAGGATTTAGTAGCCATTACGGCGGCCATGCCCAGCGGTACAGGACTTAGTGCCTTCAAGGAAAAGTATCCTAAGCGTTTCTTGGATGTGGGAATTGCAGAAGAGCATGCGGTAACCTTGGCTGCAGGAATGGCTGCCGACGGAAAGCATCCTGTAGTAGCCCTTTACTCCACTTTTGCCCAGCGCGGTTATGACCAGATTCTTCACGATATTTGTCTGCAGAACCTGCCGGTGACCCTTTGTTTGGACAGAGCTGGACTGGTGGGGGAAGACGGGCCTACTCATCATGGTGTTTTTGATTTCTCATACTTGCGCCATATGCCTAATATGACCATCTTTGCTCCCAAGGACGAAAATGAGCTGCGTCAGATGCTGGGGACGGCTGTATCCCTGCAGGGGCCTTCGGCTATCCGTTATCCCCGCGGCGCAGGTGTAGGTGTTGAGCTTCAGAGCGATTTTACACCTGTTCCTGTGGGAAAGGCTGAGGTGATTTCCAGTGAGGGGGAAATTGCTATTCTCTCCATTGGTGTCATGAACGGTGTTGCTCAAAAAACAGCAGAACTTTTGGCAGGGCAGGGTATTAAGGCTGCTTTGGCCAATATGCGTTTCGTCAAACCTTTGGATGAAGAGCTTCTCGTTGAATTCGGCAAAAGCAAGAGGCTGTTGGTAACCATTGAAGAGAATGTGCTGGCAGGTGGTTTTGGTTCAGCTGTGGCAGAATTTATAGCAGACCACAATCTTCCTGTCAGACTTATGCGGTTTGGTCTGCCTGACGCCTTTGTGGAGCAGGGCAGCCGTCAGGAATTGCTGAAGCTGGTGGGCTTGCAGCCTGAGGATATAGTGGAAAAGGTCTGTGCAAGATTACAGGCTATGTCAAAGTGATAGAGCAAGGAAAAATATATGCCAAAGGAAAGATTAGATACACTTCTGGTGGAAAGAGGTCTGGCTGGCAGCCGTGAAAGAGCTAAGCGCATGATTATGGCGGGCGAGGTGCTGGTGGATGGCCAAAAAGTTGATAAAGCAGGAACCACTGTCAAAAAAGAAGCTGAGATACGTCTGCTGGGCAGTGATATTCCTTATGTCAGCCGTGGCGGCTTGAAGCTGGCCAAGGCTATGGATGTCTTCGGACTGACCATGACTGGCAAGACGGCTGCTGATATTGGTGCTTCCACTGGAGGCTTTACGGATTGCATGCTGCAAAATGGCGCTCTGCGGGTTTATGCTATAGACGTTGGCTATGGCCAGCTGGCCTGGAAGCTTCGTACTGACGAGCGGGTTGTGAATATGGAGCGCACCAACATACGCAATGTGACCTTGGATATGCTGGAGGGTCCCATAGATTTTGCTTCCATAGATGTGGCTTTTATTTCCCTTACCAAGGTCTTGCCTGTGGCTTATGAGCTTTTGAAGGAAAATGGGGAAATTGCAGCCCTTATCAAGCCACAATTCGAGGCCGGCAGGGAGAACGTAGGCAAAAAGGGTGTAGTGCGTGACCCTGAGGTGCATCGTGAAGTGATTAACAAGGTCGTTTCCTTCAGTCGTGAACTGGGCTTTGCTATCAAGGGTCTCACTTTCTCGCCTGTTAAGGGACCTGAGGGGAATATAGAGTATTTGGTCTGGCTGGCAAAGAGTGAGGCAGAAGAAGAGTCTGTGGATGAGCAATTGATTTTTACAACGGTGCAGCAAGCTCACGAGGCTTTGGATAAATAACAGAGAAACATAGGTTGCTTAGATATAGGAGCTGATTCCGTGCTAAGGATAGCTATCTTTCCAAATGTTGACAAACCTGAGACAGAAAAAGTCCTGGAGCGAATTATTTCCTTTTACAGGGATAAGAATGTGCGTCTTATGTTGCCTACAGATGAATCAAGGTATTTCGGTTTGGAAGAGTATGGCGTTCCTGACATTGAAGAGGAAAAGGCTGATATTGCTTTGAGTCTTGGGGGAGATGGCACGCTGCTAGGCGTGTGCAGGAGGTACGGGGATTGTCCTGTACCGGTTTGTGGCATTAATCTTGGAACTCTTGGTTTTATGGCAGATATTGAATTGGGAGAGCTTGAAACCCGGCTGCAGCGTATTCTTGAGCATGATTACCACATTGAGCATCGTCTGCTATTGGACGGATATGTGGAAAGTGAGGATGGGCAAAGGTTTTTAGGCCATGCCATTAATGATGTGGTGATAACCAAGGGCGGTGTGGCCCGCATGCTGCATCTTGGGCTTAGCATTAATAATGTCCATTTGATTGATTACAAGGCAGATGGCATAATAGTTTCTTCACCTACTGGTTCTACAGCGTATTCTCTTTCTGCAGGCGGTCCCATTATGAACCCCAATGTGCCTGCTTTGCTGCTCACACCTATTTGTGCTCACACTTTCAATATGCGTCCTCTGGTCATTGGGGAAGATGATGTGGTAACCATCCAGATTGCGGCAGTGCATCAGGATATTCTGGTGACCTTTGATGGTCAGGAAAGTTTTCGTCTGCTGCCAGGTGATGAGGTAATGGTTCGCAAATCTGAGGTTAAAGCCAGCATTGTTAAATTTGAGGACAAGGATTACTACCAGATACTTAGGACCAAACTTTGGAAGGAATCCTGATATATAGGTCGCTAGGAGGGAAAGTATGAAAAGCAAGCGGCATGCACTTATCAAGGAAATCATTGAGCAGCAGGTAATTGAGACTCAGGAGGATTTAGCTGAGGCTCTTAAGAAAAATCATATACAGGTTACCCAGGCTACTGTTTCCAGGGATATCAAGGAATTGATGCTGGTAAAGGTGCCTACGGGAGACGGACGCTATCGTTATGCATCGCCACGGCAGGAGAGCAGGTTCTTTAACAAGGACCGCATGGTACGTCTTTTTAGGGATAATGTGGTAGGTGTTGATTTCAGCGAGAACCTGATTGTGCTGAAGACTTTGCCTGGCAGTGCAGGAACAGTTGCGGCAGCCTTGGATCAGTCCCAGTGGCCGGAAGTCATTGGCACCATTGCCGGTGATGACAATATACTGGTGGTTATTAAGCCTAAGGAGGCAGTGCCGGAGGTTGTCAAACGTCTGGAGAATATCTGATATTTAAAGGAGATATGCAGGGCATGCTGAAAACATTGACGGTTTGGAACTTTGCTTTGCTGGAGAACGTTCAGGTAGAGTTTGGAACGGGGCTTAATATCCTGACAGGGGAGACAGGGGCTGGCAAGTCCATTTTAATAGATGCCCTGGGAGCTATCCTTGGGCACCGTGTATCAGCTGATATGATACGTACAGGTTGTGACTGGCTGCGCATTGAAGCAGTTTTTTCTTTTGCAGATATTCCGGAGACGCTGCATGAATTTCTGTCCGCCCAGGCCATAGATGACAGTGAGGGTCAGGTTATCATTACACGCCAGCTTACCCGTGGGGGGCGTAGCATGGTGCTGGTAAATGGCTGCCATATCACGCTAACTGTGCTGAAACAGCTGGGGAGTTTTTTGGTGGATATACATGGCCAGAATGAAAACCTTGCCCTGATGAAAGAGGCAAACCAATTCAGCCTGTTGGATGGATTTCAGCCGGAACTGCAGGCTGCCCTGGTTGATTATCATAAGGCCTATGAAGCTTGGCATCAATGCCAGCAGGAATGCACTGATAAAGAAGCTGCTGCCCGCGACTATGCCCAGCGGCTCGATATGCTTCGCTGGCAGGATAAAGAAATCAGCGAAGCCCAGCTTAGGGAAGGCGAGGATGAGGAGCTGGACAATGAAATAAGAAAGCTCTCCCATGCTGAGAAAATTGCCAGTCATGTGGAAGAGGCCTATGGGCTCTTCGAAGGAGGCGGCAAATCCGGTTTGGGCATCAATGCCGCCTTGTCTATGGTCAAGAAACATTTGGCGGATGTTAGCCGTTATGATGACAGCCTGGCTAATGCCCAGAGCATTGTAGATGAGGCGGTAATCTCTTTGCAGGAAGCTGCTTATGAGCTGCGGGATTATGGGGAAGCCATGGATTTCAGCCCAGCTAAGTTGGATAAGCTGCAGTCCCGTATGGATGTTATTTATCGTCTTTGCAAGAAATATGGTGCCACGGTGGCCGATGTTTTGGAGCATCAGCAGAAGGTCCAGAAAGAACTCCTTCAAATAGAAAACTACGATGACGATATGGAAGCTTT
This sequence comes from uncultured Selenomonas sp., assembly GCA_905234515.1. Classification (GTDB taxonomy): domain Bacteria; phylum Bacillota; class Negativicutes; order Selenomonadales; family Selenomonadaceae; genus Selenomonas_B. The sequence continues at coordinate 6,076 of CAJOIN010000009.1, read as the reverse complement.
GAAGAAAGAGCTGGCACGGCTTCATCAGGAGATGGAAAAACAGGCTGCCAAGCTTACCAGGCAGCGTCAGAAAACAGCAGGAGAATTGTCTGCGGCCATTGGCCAGCAGCTTTTATCCTTGGGAATGCCCAAGGCCAGGTTCAGCATTAAGGTAGAGCCTTCAGGAAAGTTTTCTTCCTCCGGGGCTGATATGGTTGCTATGTTTTTCTCGGCTAACCCAGGTGAAGAGGCGAAGCCTTTGCAAAAGGTAGCTTCGGGCGGCGAGCTTTCGCGAATCGCTCTGGCCATTAAGGCTGTGGCCGCCTCAAGGGAACAGGCCGTGGGCAGTATGGTTTTTGACGAGATCGATACTGGTATTGGCGGACGTACCGCCCAGATGGTGGCGGAGCGTATCGCTTTAGTGGCAAAGTTCAAACAGGTTCTTTGCATAACCCATTTGCCCCAGATTGCCTGCATGGCAGACCAGCATCTTTATATAGCCAAAAGCTCTGTGGGGGAATCAACAGTTACCCAGGTGCATTGCCTGTCAGAGCATGAACGCATCAGAGAGATTGCCCGTATGGCCTCAGGGGCAGAGCTTACCACTGCTTCCCTTGACAACGCCAGGGAAATGGTAAGCCATGCACAGGTTAAAAAGCAGCAGATGGCCAGTGCATGAATACTTCTGTCGGCTATTATATTTACAGCATACAGCCTAAAAGGAGAGGATCACCGTGGATGAAGCATTGATTGAAACAGGTATTGATTCAGAAAGCATATTTGAGGGTACTTTGCTGCATGTTTGCCGTGATACGGTAAAGCTTCCTAATGGCAAGACTGCTACTAGAGAATGGATTAAGCATCCTGGGGCATCTTCTGTGATTCCCTTGACGGAGGATGGCTCAGTAATTTTAGTAAAGCAGTATCGTTACCCTGTGGGACAGATTACTTTGGAGGTGCCTGCAGGGAAGCTGGATGCTCCTGATGAGGATCCCCTTGTCTGTGCTACCAGAGAACTTTCTGAGGAAACGGGCTATACGGCAGATAAGATAGAAAAACTTACTACCATTGCTACCACGGTGGGGTTCTCCAATGAGTACATACACCTTTACGTGGCAACAGGCCTCCATGCCGGTAGACAGCACACTGATGAGGATGAATTCATCAATGTGTTGAAGGTGCCTCTTAAGGAGGCTGTACAGATGGTATGGGACGGAAAAATTATCGACGCAAAGTCTGTGGTTTCCATCCTTATGCTGGCTGGAAGGTAATAATAACTAGATAACTGGGAGGAAACACTGTATGTTTGATATTAGCTGGCAGTCAATAGTGGCCGGTTTGCCGGGACTTATCATAGCCCTGGTTATACACGAGTATGCCCATGCCCGGGTAGCGGTGGCTATGGGGGATTTTACCCCCAAGATGATGGGGAGGCTCACCCTTAATCCCACTGCCCATATAGACCCCATAGGGCTTTTGATGTTGTTTTTGGTGAGATTTGGCTGGGCCAAGCCCGTCATGATAAATCCACGCAATTTCAGGGACCCCAAGAAGGGGGACATTCTGGTTTCCTTGGCGGGGCCTGCCGCCAATCTCATTACGGCTTTTGTGGCATTAGTAGTCTGGTTGCTGCTGCTTAAGATGGGATATGGGCATTCTACAGGGGTGACCATGGTCTTCCAGCTGATTGTCATCTACAACATAAATTTTGCTATCTTCAACATGATTCCCCTGCCTCCCCTGGATGGCTCCCATATATTGAAATACTTGCTGCCGCCAGATTTGGCCTATAAGTTTGTCCAGTTGGAACGCTACAGCTTTCTTATTCTCATTGTTCTTATTTGGACGCCTATCCTGCATCTTATCTTTGTGCCAGCACAGCGCATTATTTGGGATATTTTTGTAGCTGTGCTTTCTCCTTTCTTTTGATGGGGGGGAAGGAAAACAATCAGGGGTATACGGTCCATTTGGAAGCATTTGAAGGTCCAATGGACCTTCTGATGCACCTGATTGATAAAAACAAGATAGACATATACGATATTCCTATAGCCCAGCTTACAGAGCAGTATATGGCTTATCTGCAGCAGTTTCGGGAATTCAATATCGATATAGCCAGCTCCTTTCTGGTCATGGCGGCAACATTGCTTCAGATTAAATCCCGCATGATGCTGCCTAAATCCTCCGCCCCTGTGGATGAGGAAGAGGATCCACGGCTGGAACTGGTCAGGCGTATCTTGGAATACCGCAAATTCAAGCAGGTCAGTGTGGTACTGGGGGAGAGAGCAGGCACCTACGAAAAATATGTGGCCCGGGAGCCGCTGCCCATTCCTGTGCATCATCTGCCCCCTGAAAATCTTTCAATTTCTAGTCTGATGGAAGCTTTTCAGACGGTACTTACCATCAAGGAAGAAATCACCATTCCCAAGGTGCTGGTGGAGCCGGAAAGCTATAACATACAGGATAAAATGCAGTATTTGTTGGAGATGCTGTCCCGCAGTGGGGGGCGTATTCTCTTTGCAGAAGCTTTTCCCTCAGGGCATCGCAACGAGCTGATTGTTACTTTTTTGGCCCTGTTGGAACTGATGAAATTAAAAGCTGTGGTTGTAAAACAACAGAGGCTTTTTGCGGATATTTACATTTGTATTGGTGATATGGAGGAAGATGATGAGTGAGACAGCTCCAACTACAGCGGTTTTGGAGGCAGTACTCTTTGCTGCCGGTGACCCCATGGGTATGGAAGACCTGGCTGGAATTTTGCAGACAGACCTCCTTACTGCTCAGAATTTGGTTACCCGCTTGCAGGCAGAGCTGGATGAACGCCAAAGCGGCTTGACTATACGACGAGTAGCCGGGGGATTGCAGCTTGCTACCAGGCCGGAGCTCTATTCTGTGGTGGAGCGCCTGTCCCAGGTGGTGGACAGAAAAATCTCTGCCCCCACCATGGAGACCCTTTCCATCATCGCCTTCAAGCAGCCCATTACCAAACAGGAAATCGAGCATATTCGTGGGGTTCGCATCGAACGTGCTTTGGCCAAACTGCTGGAGTTGGAACTTATTTCCGAAGTAGGACGCAAGCAGGTGCTGGGCAGGCCCATCCTCTATGGCACCACGGATACATTTCTTAGAAGTTTTGGCCTTAATTCTCTGGAAGACCTGCCAAGTCTGCCCAGTGACAGGGAGGCGGCTGTGGGCATGGATGATGAGCAGCTGGAACTTTTGGGAGAACTGGGGGATTCCAGCTTGTTGCAGGAATCGGAAGAAAATGATGAATGATTGCTCCCTGCCGTGACATGGCAGGGACTTTTGTGTTAGAATTGACATAGCGTACAGTTCTGAAGGAGGGCTATAAAATGGAATCAATGATTCGTGATATTAAACTGGCACCGTCCGGCCATGACAAGATTGAATGGGTAAAGAACTTTATGCCTGTGATGGCAGCAGTGGATGAGGAATTTTCCAAGTCCAAGCCTTTTGCTGGCAAGAAGATGGTTATTACCCTGCATCTGGAAGCCAAGACAGCTTATATGGCGGAAATATTCCATCATGCCGGGGCAGAAGTGGCCATTACCGGCAGCAATCCCCTTTCCACTCAGGATGATGTGGCAGCAGCCCTGGTTGAGGATGGGGTCCATGTTTTTGCCTGGCATGGCTGCACCGAGGAAGAGTATGATACCTTTATCAATAAGGCTTTGGATATCAAGCCGGATATTGTCATTGATGACGGCGGCGATTTGGTGCACATGCTTCACACCAAGCGCCGTGAGCTGCTGACGGGCATTATCGGCGGCTCCGAAGAAACCACTACCGGTGTACACCGCCTGCGGGCTCTGGCAGACAAAGGTAAGCTGGAATTTCCCATGATTGCCGCCAATGATGCTTACTGCAAGTATCTCTTTGATAACCGATATGGCACCGGTCAGTCTACCTGGGACGGCATCATGCGCACCACTAATCTGGTGATTGCGGGCAAGACTGTGGTTATTGCCGGTTATGGTTGGTGTGGCAAGGGCGGTGCTATGCGTGCCCGTGGTCTGGGTGCCAATGTCATCATCACGGAAGTTGACCCCATCAAGGCCATCGAGGCTGTGTTCGACGGCTTCCGTGTCATGACTATGGACGAGGCCGCCAAGGAAGGCGATATTTTCCTGACCCTTACTGGGGATAAGGACGTAATCCGTGACCGTCACTTCAAGGTCATGAAGGATGGCGCCATGCTGGCTAATTCCGGCCACTTCGATGTGGAAATCAATATTCCTGAGTTGGAAGCTTTGTCCAAGTCCAGGAAGAAAGTGCGGAACAATATCGAAGAATTCCTCCAGGAAGATGGCCGCAAGATTTACCTGCTGGCAGAAGGCCGCTTGGTGAACCTGGCTGCAGGTGACGGACATCCGGCAGAAATCATGGATCTTTCCTTCGGTGTGCAGTTCTTCTCTGCTCTGCATCTGTTGGAACATGGCAAGGAAATGGAGAAGGCCGTGCATCTCATGCCGGATACCATCAACCAGCGCATTGCGGAAATTAAACTGAAGTCTTTGGGCGTGGAGATTGACAAACTGACGCCGGAGCAGCAGGCTTATCTCAACATGGCCTGAAGTGGGAGGAAACTGCTTTGAAAACTTTGATTAAGAACGTAAATGCCCTTCTGCCTGACGGGACTACTCCTGTCACCAATATCATGATTGCGGGCGACCGCATCAAGGCGGTGGGGGAGGTACCAGCGGACTTCCAGCCGGATAAAATCATCGAGGGCAGTAACCACCTGGCCATTCCCGGTTTGGTAAACGCCCATACCCATGCTTCCATGACCCTGCTCAGAAGCTATGCTGATGACATGGTGCTCATGGACTGGCTGAATCAGAAAATCTGGCCCGTGGAAGCAAAGATGAACGCTGATGATATCTACTGGGGAGCCATGCTGGCAGCCTTGGAAATGATTCGCACCGGCACCACAGCCTTTGCAGATATGTATGGGCCTTGCATGGACAAGGTGGCAGAAGTTGTTATAGCATCCGGCTTGCGTGGTGTTCTTTCCCGTGGCCTCATCGGCGTGGCTCCTGATGCCAATGAGAAGCTGGCAGAAAATATCGCCTTGCACAAGGATTATCACGGTGCCGGGGAAGGCAGGGTGACAGTAATGTTTGCCCCCCATGCTCCCTATACTTGTCCGCCGGATTATTTGAAGAAAGTCAGTCAGGCGGCAGGAGAGTGCCGGGCGGAAATCCACATCCATATGTCCGAGACCCAGAGCGAGGTGGAGGGCTGCCTGAATGATTATGGCAAGCGTCCCTTCGCACATGTGGAAGCCACCGGTCTGTTTGAACATGGCACTTTGGCTGCCCACTGCGTGCATCTGGATGATGAGGATATTGAAATCATCAAGAAGCATGATATTCGTGTAGCCCATAATCCAGGCAGCAACATGAAGCTGGCTAGTGGTGTGGCTCCTGTTCCCCGCCTGCTTCAGGAAAAAATCTGCGTGGCCTTGGGCACAGATGGCACATCTTCCAACAACAATCTGGACATGCTGGAGGAAGTGCAGCTGGTTGCCCTGTTGCATAAGGTGGACACCCTAGATCCGTTGGCCGTTGACGCTCTGACGGCAGTGAAGATGGGCACAGAGTATGGTGCCCAGGCCGTGGGGCTGAAAGAGGCTGGCAGATTGGCACCAGGAGCCTTGGCTGATATCGTTCTTTTTGATATGAAGAACTCCATGTGGTGCCCTCGTCACAATCTTGTATCATTGTTGGCCTACTCTGCCCGCTCATCTTCTGTGGATATGGTGATGGTGGCAGGCAAGGCGCTTATGGAGAAGGGGGAGCTCAAGACCCTGGACGAGGAGAGGATTCTCTTTGAGGCCCAGCGTTGCGCTGACAGGTTGACTAAATGAATGATTGACCTATAGAATAAAACTACCTTTATCCGCCCTTGGCAGTTTTTAAGGGCGGATTTATTTTGAGGTCATTGCAAATAATTTCGCATCAAGTTGTGGAAATGAGGTGATGGATTGGCTAAGAAGACTAACGGCACACGGACCGGCAAAAGAAAATCCGCCAAGGCGGCCAAGGGAGGCAGTCCCGTTTCAAGCAATCCCAGCCGC
>CAJOIN010000008.1 GCA_905234515.1 uncultured Selenomonas sp. | reverse complement strand
GACCAGGCTGACCATGATAATCACTTTGGTCACTGTGCCACTGAATATCTGCCTGAACTACCTGTTCATGTATGGTGTCTGGGGCTTCCCTGCCTTGGGCGGTGTGGGGGCGGGGGTAGGCTCTGCCATTACCTGGACTCTGAGCCTGCTCTTGAATGTGCTGGTGGTATGCCGCATTGGTGCCTTTGACCATTACCGGCTGTTCAGTCGTTTTCCCCGACCTGATTTCCGGGAGTGGAAGATGCAGCTTTCCTTGGGGATTCCCATTGGGGCGACTATATTTTGTGAAAGCAGTATTTTTGGATTGGTGGGTCTTTTGATGTCGGCTTATGGCACCAGCGTCATGGCGGCTCATCAGGCTGCCTTTAACTACAGCAGCGTGGTCTATGTGATTCCCATGAGCATCAGTATGGCTTTGGCCATTCTGGTGGGCTTTGAGTTGGGGGCCAAGCGTCCCAAAGATGCCTGGCAGTACAGCAATCTGGGGCGTCTTGCTTCCCTTCTGTTGGTAGGGATTCTGGTTGCTTTTCTCTACATGGAGCGAGAGCTGGTAGCTTCTATCTATACTAAGGATGGCTCTGTCCATGAGCTGCTGCTGGTGTTTATTGTCTACGCTACGGCCATGCAGGGAGCGGACTGTATCAATGCGCCACTGCAGGGAACCCTTAGGGGGTGCAAGGATGTGCGGGCTACCTTTATCATGGCTTTGGTTTCCTTCTGGCTCATAGGCCTGCCCAGCGGTTGGCTGCTGGCCCATCAGGCAGGCATGGGGCCCTATGGGTACTGGACAGGACTGATTATCGGAGTGCTGGCAGGTGCCTTGTTGCTGATGTTTAGGCTGGAGCGGCTGAAAAAGAAGTTTGCTTAAGGTTTAGAGCTAGGGGGAGATGGCTATCAAAAAGTTCGTGCATGGGGGGAATGTCTACGATAACCCTCCCGAGGGTGGTTGGCTGGATTTTTCTGCCAATATCAATCCTCTGGGGTTGGCGCCGGAGGTAAGGGCTGCCATTGCTGCCAACATTGACGGGGTGGTGCATTATCCTGATCCCGAGGCCAGGGAATTTAAAGAGGCCCTGTCTGGGCATTATAAGGTGCCCCGGGAAAGGCTGGTGCTGGGCAATGGAGCCGCGGAGCTTTTCTACCTTTTTCTACAAACTTTGCGGCCCAAGACGGTGCTGATTCCTGTTCCCTCTTTCAGCGAGTATGAAAGGGCGTCCCTGGCGGTTGGTGCCGTAGTGGAGTATTTCCGCTTGGACATGGCTGCGGGCCTAAAACTGGATATAAAGGCCCTGGCAGAGAAGGCTGTGGAACTGGGGACAGAGGCTGTCATTATTGGCAACCCCAATAATCCTACAGGACAGTTGCTGAAAACTGAGGAAATTGAGGCCTTCCTTGAGGCTGTGGGGAAGACGGCCAATCCGCCGTGGCTTTTGGTTGACGAGTCCTTTCTGGATTTCCGCAGCGATGAGGTAAATTACCGCGCTAAGGACCTGCTGGAACATTATGAAAGACTTTTTATTGTCCAGTCGTTGACAAAATTCTATGCCTTGCCTGGGCTGCGTCTAGGCTTTGGGTTAGGACATACTGAATTTATCAATCGGTTGGAACTGGGCAAGGATGTGTGGAATGTGAATCTGCTGGCTCAGAAGGCAGGTGTGGCTGCTCTGGCCCAGGTTGGATATGCCAGTCAGACTGTGTCTTTTGTGGCAGAAGAAAGCGATTTTCTGCTGAGGGAATTGACAAAGCTAAAAGGAGTGCAACCGTACCCTCCGACTGTGAATTTCATTTTGCTGCGCTTGACATCCATGTCCAGCGAAAAATTTGTGGCTGCCATGAGGCAGATGGGAATTCTGGTGCGGGACTGCAGCAATTATCCAGGGCTTGATGAACGGCATGTACGGGTGGCGGTTAGAAGCCGCAGTGATAATGAAAAGATGTTAAAGGCAATGGCAAAGGTGTGTAGCTGAAGTGACAAAAATCGTATTTATCCGCCATGGTCAGACGGAGTGGAACAAGTCAGGCAAATATCAGGGGCAGTCGGATGTGGCTCTGTCTGAGGAGGGAATCGAGCAGGCTCGTTGTTTGGCCAAGCATTTTCCTCTGGACAGGCTGGACTGTGTTTATTCCAGTGATTTGCAAAGGTCCATGGCCACTGCTGAAACTGTGGCGGGCAGATTTGGCCTTAAGGTGCATAAGGAAGAGGCTTTCCGTGAGATTAGTTTTGGCGACTGGGAGGGACTCACCTATCAGGAGATAGTGTCTGGCTGGCCTGAGGCTATGACAAACTTCTTGACACATCCAGATTTGATGGAAATACCTCATGGGGAGACTTTTGCCCAGGTGCAGAAGCGTGCCATGAAACGTCTGTGGGAAATTGTGGCAGAGCATGAAGACAAGGATCAGGTGGTGGGTATCTTTGCTCATGGAGCAGTACTTAGGGCCATGTTGACAGCAATTATGCAGATGCCCCTGAGTAAGGTGTGGACCCTTAGCCAATACAATACAGCTGTTAGTATCGTGCGGTTTGACCAAGGATATCCTACTGTGGAGCTTATTAACAGTACGGCCCATTTGGTTATGGAGGGCTTGTCAGGCAAAGGGAAAATTTGACATTTTTCAAATTCCTTTGTTACATTGAAAATGGCCGGGAAATGCGTTATCATAAGTAATGATTTTGTTTAAATGCGTCTTGGGGTGCAAATTTTTAGTGAAAAGAGAATGAGAGTGTATGGGAATTTTTGAAGTAAAACTATGGCAGAAGTTTTGTGCCGGTGCTTTGGGGGCGCTGTTGCTGGCAGGGGGAGCTATGACTGTGGCTGAAGGTGCTGAAAGTACGGGGGAAACAGCTGCTGTTGAGCAGTCTGCCCAGGAACGCAAGATTATTATCAATCTTGCAGCCCGGTCTTTGGCACTGTTTGAACGGGAAAAGAAAATAAGGCTATACCCCATTGGTCCTGGGAAGGTATCTACGCCTACACCGGTGGGTTATTACTCTATCAGATCCAAGGATGTCAATCCGACCTGGATTGACCCCTCGGACCCTGAGTTTTCCATTCCCTCCGGGGCTGCTAACCCCTTAGGTTACCGTTGGATGGAGATTAAGGGCAATTACGGCATACATGGCACCAATAAGCCGGAATCTATCGGCCACTATGTTTCCAATGGTTGTATCCGCATGAAGGAACAGGATGTAGAGGCACTGTTCGATATGGTGGAGATTGGTACGCCTGTGGAAATCACCTACAACCGAATTGTGGTGGAGAAGGCCGATGATGGCACTATAGTGTATTATATCTATCCTGACGGATATGACCGCCAGCCCTTAACTGTTGCAGAGGTAAACAACTGGTTGGCAGGATATGGGGTGGAGAACTTCGAATCTGATGCAGCAATCGAGAAGAAAATCGAAGCTTCTGATGGTCAGCCTACTTTTGTGGCCAAGGCTTATCCCTTGCTGGTCAACGGACAGGAAGTTAAGTCCAAAGTAATCATTAAAGATGATATTACCTACCTGCCTGTGGCAGACATTGCCCAGGCGTTGAAAGTTTCTTTGGGCTGGAAGCCTGCAGATGAACTCCTGATTAGTTCCCTTGGGACGGCTGTGGGCATAGAAAAGAAAAAGTCTCTTTATTGCAATGCCGATGATGTGGCCACACTTTTCAAGGTGGACGGGGGGCTCAACAAGCAGGGGGTATATGTGCTGAATCCTTTGTCACAGGATGTTATTCCTCTGGTGAAGGATGGAGTTCCTGTAAATGAGTCTTCTGCCAGCGTTGAGGATATGACCAAGCAGGTGGAGCTGGCAGCCCAGGAAGAAGCTGCCCAGGAATTGAAGAAGGCAGAGGCAAGGGAAGCAGCCCGCAAGAATAGTGTGCAGAAAGACAGCTCTTCAGTGAAGAGAACAGATAAGGTAGTTGTTAGCAAGAAGTAAGGGGAGGTATCTCTTTTGTCAAAGAAATTCGTCATTCTGGATGGAAGCAGCCTGATATACAGGGCTTTTTATGCCATGCCGCCGTTGACGGATTCCCGGGGCGAGGCTACGGGAGCCATCGTGGGCTTTGACAATATGCTGACCAAGCTTTTAGCTGAGCAGAAACCGGATCTTTTGGCTATAGCCTTTGACCGCAGCCGTCATACTTTCCGCACGGAAATGTACCCTGAGTATAAAGGGACTCGTGATAAAACGCCGGAGGAGCTCCTTTCCCAGATTCCTTTGCTGAAGGAAATGGCAGAGGCTCAGGGGATTGCCTTCCTGGAAAAGGATAACTACGAGGCAGATGATATCATAGGCACTCTGGCTACTCAGGCAGCAGCGGCAGGTTATGATGCCAGGGTGGTCACAGGTGACCGTGATGCGTTGCAGCTTATACGCCCCAATCTTAAGGTGCTTCTTACCAAGAAGGGCATTTCTGATATCAAGATTTACGACGAAGATGCTTTCAAGGAAGAGTATGGTTTCGAGCCTATTAAGCTTATAGACCTGAAGGGGCTGATGGGGGATACCTCTGACAATATCCCCGGCGTTCCCGGGGTTGGGCCTAAGACTGCATCCAAGTTGCTTTTGGAGTATGGCAGTCTTGAAGAGGTATTGGAGAATATCTCTAAGGTTTCCGGGAAAAAATTGCAAGAGCGCCTGGCGGAAAATAAAGATCAGGCGGTTCTGTCCAAAGAGCTGGCTACTATTGAGCTAGCAGTGCCAGGCTTGCAGTTTGCTGCCAAGGACTATGAAATAGTCCCTCAGCCACAGAAGATGCGGGAGTTCTGTCAAAGGTACGAGCTGAATAATGTATGGAAGAACTTTGAGCGCATTCATGGCGGCAGTGAGCCAACGGTGTCTTCTGGAAGCTTGCCGGACTTGAGCTACCAGCTGGCGGAGGGGGGAGAGGTCTTTGCCGAACTCGTCAGCCAGAAAAATTATTGTGGCTTTTCCGGGGTGTTTTCAGGCAAGGCTCCCTTCGAGCAGTTGGAGGGAGGAGCGCTTTCCTGTGGTGCAGGAAGATTTTATATAAAAGCAGGAACCCCTGCTTGGGAAGCTCTTCTTTCTGCCATGGAACAGGGGGCTGGAGTGGCGGTCTTTGAGGCTAAGCGTTATTATCAGGCAGGCCTCAGCGAAGCTGTCCACTTCTTTGATGTGCAGCTGGTGGATTATTTATTGAGGCCTGAGCTTTCCAAGTATGAGCTGAGTCAGCTTTCAGGTCAGTATTTACCTGATGAGCAGGTGCCAGAGTCCTTTGCTGATGAGCAGGAAGCTGCTGTGTGGCAGGCACGTTTGCTGGAAAAGCTTCAGCCTCTCATGAGCAAGGAAATTGAAGCACGTGGGCAGGAGAAGCTGTACAGTGAGATTGAGCTGCCTCTTGTGAAGGTGCTGGCTGATATGGAACAGCGGGGAATTTACGTGAACCGCCAACATCTGCTGGATAAAGCTGAGGAAATAGGCGATAAGATTTCCAACCTGCAGGCTGATATTTATGCTTTGGCAGGCGGAGAATTCAAAATTAATTCTCCTAAACAGCTGGGCGAGGTGCTTTTTGAAAAACTTGGACTGCCTCCAGTGAAAAAGACCAAGACAGGTTATTCTACCAATGCTGAGGTGTTGGAGACGCTGCGTTTCAAGCATCCAGTGGTGGAGCTGATACTGGCTTTCCGCATGTGGAGCAAGCTGAAGTCCACGTATCTGGATGGCATAGTTGACTTGATTGATGAAGCAGATGGACGTGTTCACAGCACCTTCAACCAAACGGTGACGGCAACTGGCAGGCTTTCCAGCTCTGATCCAAACCTGCAGAATATACCGGTGCGCACAGAAGAGGGCAAGACAATTCGTGCACTTTTTGAGCCAGGGGAAGGGTTTGATTATCTGCTGTCTGCAGACTATTCCCAGATTGAACTGCGTCTGCTGGCTCATATGTCTGGAGACAGCAGTTTCCTGGAAGCTTTTCGTGAGGGACAGGATATACATGCCCGTACAGCTTCTGAAGTTTTCGGTGTTCCTTTGGAAGAGGTCACTTCAGATATGCGCCGCAAGGCCAAGGCTGTAAACTTTGGTATTGTTTATGGCATCAGTGATTATGGGCTATCCAAGGATTTGCACATCTCCCGTCAGGAGGCGGCTGGCTATATAGAGAGCTATTTTGACCGTTATCCCGGGGTTAAGGAGTTCTTGGACCGGATGGTGGCTGAGGCGCGGGAAACTGGCGGAGTAACCACTCTCTTTGGCAGAAAGCGTGAGCTTCCTGCTATCAATAGCAGCAATTTCAACCAGCGTTCCCTGGCTGAGCGCATGGCTATGAATACCCCGATACAGGGCAGTGCAGCTGATATTATCAAGCTGGCTATGATTGCTGCAGACCAAGCTCTGAGAAAGGCTGGTGTGAAGAGTCGTGTATTGCTGCAGGTACACGATGAATTAGTACTGGAGGTTTTAGCTTCTGAGTTGGAGCAGGTGACCAAAATCCTGCACGAAGCTATGGAACAGGTGGTAAAACTTTCTGTGCCGCTGACTATTGATGTAAGCTATGGTCGTAATTGGGCAGAGGCAAAATAGGGACAAGCAGATTCGGAAGATAGGAGCGTCGTTATGCCTGAGATGCCAGAGGTGGAAATCATCCGCCGGTATTTAGACAAAAATCTTGTCGGAAAGAAGATACAACAGATTGACATTCGTCTGCCAAGGCAGCTCAAGTGGCCTCAGACGGTGGAGGCTTTCAGCAAACTGTGCTGCGGCCGGGCCATCAAGGGCATGGAGAGGCAGGGAAAGTATCTGCTGGCGTCTTTGGAAAAAGGGATAAAGATTGTTTTCCACCTGCGTATGACGGGGAGCCTGGTTTTTGTCAGGTCTGGGGAATGTTACGAAAATGCCCATACCCGGGCTGTCTTTGATTTAGATGATGGTTCGAAGCTGGTCTTTGCAGATATTCGCACCTTTGGTGTTATTTACGGACTGAAGCCTGGGGAGCTAGGAATTGTTAAAGGACTGGCTGAAATGGGGCCAGAGCCTTTGTCCGGGGCATTTACGGCAGAGTACCTGCAAAAGGCAGCTGAAAAAACCAGCATGCCCATCAAGAACCTGTTATTGGATCAGCGCAAGATTGGCGGCATAGGCAATATCTATGCTGATGAAGCGCTCTTTTTGGCTAAGCTGCATCCGCAGAGAAAGGCCTGCAGCTTGAATGAAGAAGAGTGCATCAGGCTTCACGAGGCTGTCAATCAGGTGATTGAGGCTGGCATTAAAGATGGCGGCACTACCTTCAGGGACTACCGCAACGGCGCTGGAGGGAAGGGGACACATCAGGAGCACCTTTACGTCTATCATCGCCAAGGGCAACCTTGTCGGGAGTGTGGTGTGCTGATAGAATATACCAAGGTAGGGGGCAGAGGTACTCATTATTGTCCCATGTGTCAGAGGATTGAACCATGAAATCTGTGGTAGTGGGACTCACAGGTGGGATTGCCTCTGGTAAGAGTACGGTGTCCCAATTTTTGCAGGAATTAGGTGCCTGTGTCATTGATGCTGATGATGTTGCCCACAGTCTGTCTGAGCCTGGACAATCCCTGTACAAGGCTTATGTGGAGCACTTTGGCTCAGATGTACTTACCCCAGAGGGAAAGCTAGACCGTGGGGCTATTGCCCAGCGTGTTTTTTCAAGACCGGAAGAAAAACAAAGGCTGGATGAATTGGCTCATCCCTTGATACTGAAAGAATTTAAGCGTCGGTTGCAGTCTGCTAAAGATGCAAATGAGCCACTGATAGTTCTGGATGTGCCGCTGCTTTTTGAGGCTGGCTGGGATAAAATGGCAGATGAGACATGGCTGGTCTATGTAACTGAAAAAGAGCAGATGCAAAGGCTATGCAAGAGGAACAGTTTTTCTGAAGAAGAAGCATGGGCTCGCATTAGGTCGCAGATGCCCTTGTCTGAAAAAGTTGTCAAGGCCGATGTCTGTATAGATAATGACGGCAGTGTTGAGCAGACCAGGTCTGCAGTGTATGAATTGTGGAAGGAACGGGTGCATGAGTAATCTACCTGAACAGGGCACAAAGACGGCTCAGGCCAGAAGGCGCATAGGATGTGCTTTTTTGGCAGGAGTCATGGTGCTGGTTTCCTGTTTTGCCATATATTTCCTTTCGCAAACCCTTCAGGTTCAGCGCAGCTATCTTTATCCTTTTCCTTATCGTGATACGGTTGAGCTCTATGCCAAACGCTATCAGGTTGACTGCTTCCTGGTGGCGGCGGTCATCAAAGTGGAGAGCAAGTTCCAGCATGATGTGCATTCCCATCGTGGGGCAGTAGGTCTTATGCAGCTTATGCCTGATACGGCCGATTGGATTGCCCAGCGCATGGGAGAAAGGGATTATGAGGAAGCTGCCCTTCACGATCCGGACAGGAACCTGCGTTATGGTATCTGGTATCTGGCTGATTTGGAGGAGGAGTTCAAGGGCAATGATGTCCTGGCCTTGGCTGCATATAATGCTGGCAGAGGCAATGTGAAAGACTGGATGGAGGAATATGGCTGGCAGGATGATTTTTCCGACATACAGGCTATTCCCTTCAGGGAGACCAGGGCCTATGTCAAACAGGTGCTGGACTTGAGAAGAAAATATCATAAACTTTATAGTACTGCTGAATGAAGGGCTTTGTGCCTGTATTGCTTCAGCAGTTTTTTTATGGTACAGGGAAAAGTTAAATTGAATTTAATTTTACGACTATTGTCTTTTTTCTTGACGATGGTGGCTGGGTTTGTTATAATTTACACGTAATGAATCATAACTGTCATTGATGATTCATAAGCCATTCTGCCGTGGTTAATATATGAACCCGGCTAAATCTCAAGGAGGCATTTCATTATGAAGGTAACAGTTGTTGGTGCAGGTAATGTTGGTGCAACCGTAGCAAATGTGCTGGCTACGAAGAACATTTGCAGTGAGGTTGTGCTCATTGATATTAAAGAGGGCGTGTCTGAAGGCAAGGCCATGGACATCATGCAGACTGCTCATGTTTTGAACTTTGATACTGTTGTTACTGGTGTCACTAATGATTATGCTGCAACGGCTAATTCTGAGGTGGTAGTGGTTACTTCCGGTATCCCCCGCAAGCCGGGCATGAGCCGTGAGGACCTCATCGGCACTAATGCCAAGATTGTGAAGAGCGTGGTGGATCAGGCTTTGGAGTATTCTCCTAATGCTATCTTCATCATCATCTCTAACCCCATGGATGCAATGACCTTCCTTACTCTGAAGGATTCCAAGCTGCCTCGCAACCGTGTCATTGGCCAGGGTGGCATGCTGGACAGCAGCCGTTTCCGTTATTTCCTCTCCAAGGCCCTTCAGAAGGCTGGCTATCCTGCCACCCCGACGGATGTGGACGGCACCGTTATCGGCGGCCACAGCGACAAGACCATGGTTCCTCTCGTAAGCCTGGCTACTTATCGCGGCATTCCTGTGAAGGAACTCCTTACGGCAGAGCAGCTTACTGAGGCTGTTGAGGCTACCAAGGTGGGTGGTGCTACCCTTACCAAGCTCCTGGGCACTTCTGCTTGGTATGCTCCTGGTGCAGCTGCAGCTGCTATGGTTGAGGCTATTGCCCTCGATGCCAAGAAGCTCATGCCTTGCTGTGTTTATCTCGATGGCGAGTATGGCGAGAAGGATCTCTGCATCGGCGTTCCTGTTATCCTTGGCAAGGACGGTATGGAGAAGATTGTGGAAGTCAAGCTTGAAGGTGACGAGAAGGCTAAGTTCGATGAGAGCGTGGCAGCAGCTCGTGATACTAACTCCAAGATTGGCGATGCTTTGAAATAAGCTTGATTAGAACTTGCAATCGGTACTGTGCTTTAAGTGCATAGTACCGATTTTTTATTTATCGTGATTATTTAGGTTATTATCGTCATTAGTGTATTTTATCTTTTCTATTTGCATTCTTGTGCTTAGAATGATACAATAAAGTTGAATGAGTTGAGCGGACAAAACTGAATAGGTTTATTTTTTATATGCAAAAAAACACTTTGGAGGTGTGAAATTTTTGTCTAAAGGAGCACAAAAATTACAAATAATTCCCTTGGGCGGACTGGGAGAAATTGGCAAGAACATGACTGTTATCCGCGTTGATGACGAGATTCTTGTTATTGATTCCGGTCTGATGTTCCCTGAGGAGGATATGCTGGGCATAGACCTGGTTATCCCGGATATTTCCTATCTGATAGAGAACAAGGAAATGATTAAGGCAGTGGTGCTGACTCATGGGCATGAGGACCATATCGGGGCGCTTCCTTATGTTCTGAAGCAGATTAATGTACCTGTTTACGGCACACGCCTGACGTTGGGTATTTTGGAAGGTCGGTTGCAGGAGAACGGTGTAGATTCCAGCAACCTTCACTCTGTTATGCAGGGTGATATTATTAATGTGGGCTGTTTCAGCGTTGGCTTTATCCGTGTCAATCATTCTATTCCTGATGCTGTAGGCCTGTCCATTAAGACTCCGGTGGGCATGATTGTGCACACTGGCGATTTTAAGTTGGATTATACTCCTGTGGATGGCAAGATGACAGATTTTCGTCGCTTTGCTGAGCTGGGGAACAAGGGCGTTCTCGTGATGATGGCCGATAGTACCAATGCTGAGCGTGATGGCCACACCATGAGCGAGAGTACAGTGGGAGCGGCCTTTGACAAGGCTTTCCATGGCGCCAAGGGCCGCATTATCGTGGCGACTTTCTCCTCAAATGTCCATCGCATTCAGCAGATAATTGATACTGCTGTGCGCTACAAGCGCCGCGTGGCTATCCTGGGTCGCAGTATGGTAAACGTGGTGGGAATTTCCATGGAGCTTGGCTATATACATGCTCCGGAAGGCACCATCATAGATATCGATGAAATAAACAGGTTCCGTCCTGAGCAGGTGGTAATCTGCACTACAGGCAGCCAGGGTGAGCCCATGTCCGCGCTGACCCGTATGGCTATGTCTGATCATCGCAAGGTGACCATAGTTCCTGGGGATACGGTTATTATTTCAGCCACGCCTATTCCCGGCAATGAGAAATTGGTCACCAAAACCATCGACAATCTGATGAAGCTGGGCGCCAATGTCATCTATGGCCGCAACCAGGGTATTCATGTTTCCGGTCATGCCAGCCGTGAAGAATTAAAGCTGATGCACAATCTGGTGCGTCCTAAGTTCTTTATTCCCGTGCATGGTGAGTACCACATGCTGGTTCAGCATGCGCGGCTTGCTAAAGAGCTGGGGATGCCTAAGGAAAATATCTTTATCGGTGAAAATGGCCAGATTATGGAGTTTACCAAGGATAAGGGAACCCAGGCAGGCAAGGTCACCGCAGGCATGGTTATGGTTGATGGCCTTGGGGTAGGCGATGTTGGCAATATTGTACTCAGAGACCGTCGCCAGCTTTCCCAGGATGGTATACTCATTGTGGTGGTAACCATGGATAAGGTTTCCAATCGCGTGGTGGCTGGTCCCGATATTGTTTCCCGTGGCTTTGTATACGTGCGTGAATCTGAGGCGCTTATGGATGAAGCCCGGGCAAGGGTTGAGCAGGCCCTTGAGCGCTGTGAGGATGAGAATGTGAAGGAATGGGCTGCCATTAAGGCTAATGTCCGGGATGCCCTGGGGCGTTATCTTTTTGATAAGACCCGCCGCCGTCCTATGATTCTTCCTATTATCATGGAAATCTGAGTATCAAGGGAGCTTTCCTATACGGTATGATTACAGCCGGAGAATTTATTCTCCGGCTGAAGCTTTTTCAATACACTTA
This sequence comes from uncultured Selenomonas sp., assembly GCA_905234515.1. Lineage (GTDB taxonomy): Bacteria > Bacillota > Negativicutes > Selenomonadales > Selenomonadaceae > Selenomonas_B. The sequence goes on along the minus strand of CAJOIN010000008.1, from coordinate 13,319 downwards.
GTGGGAACAGTTGTTTTATAGAGAGGATTAGTTATGCCTTTTACACATCTGCATGTTCATACTGAATTCAGTTTGCTGGATGGAGCCAGCCGTATTGGCGACCTTATCAGTGCAACCAAGGAACTGGGCATGGATTCCATAGCCATCACGGACCATGGGGTGATGTACGGTGTAATTGACTTCTACAAAGAAGCCAAAAAGCAAGGCATAAAGCCTATTATAGGTTGTGAGGTATATCTGGCACCAGGTGCACGTCAGGATCGTGAAGAGGTAAATGGTGTCAAATACTACCATTTGATTCTTTTGGCGGAAAACCAACAGGGTTATCGCAATCTGGTGCAGCTGGTTTCTCTGGCCCATAGTGAGGGCTTGTATTACAAGCCTAGGGTTGACAAGGAACTGCTTAGAAAATATCACGAAGGGCTTATCTGCCTCAGTGCCTGCGTGGCAGGGGAAATTCCCCGGGCTATCATCACAGGGGATATGGAAAAGGCCGATGCCCTGGTCAGGGAATACGTAGATATTTTCGGCAAGGATAACTTTTTCCTTGAGATTCAGAACCATGGACTTAGGGAAGAGGAGCTTACTAATGCGGGGCTCCTGGAGCTGTCTCAAAAGTATGATTTGGGATTGGTTGCCACCAATGACCTTCACTATGTCCATCGTGAGGATAGTGAATTTCATGATGTTCTTCTCTGTGTGCAGATGAACAAGAATTTTGATGATCCTGAACGCATGCGCTTTAACAGCGATGATTATTACTTGAAGTCACCTGCGGAAATGGAGGAGCTGTTCAAGGATTATCCCGGGGCCCTGGTCAATACGGAAAAAATTGCGGCTCGCTGCCAGGTGGATTTTGAATTTGGCAAACTGCAGCTGCCCTTTTATCCCATTCCCGCCCCCTTTGCTGATGATGAGGCGTATTTGCGGCATCTCTGTGAGGAAAGGCTGGTCAGCCATTATCCAGAAGTTACGGAGGAAGTGCGCAAGCGTCTGGAATATGAGCTGGATATCATCCACCGCATGGGCTATGACAGCTACTTCCTCATTGTCTGGGATTTCATCAATCATTCCCGTGAGCAGGGTATTGCCGTGGGCCCCGGGCGTGGTTCGGCAGCAGGCAGCATAGTGGCTTATATTCTTGGTATTACAAATCTGGACCCTTTGAAGCATAATCTGCTTTTTGAGCGCTTCCTGAATCCTGAACGTGTCACCATGCCTGATATAGATGTGGACTTCTGCTATATTCGCAGGAAAGAAGTCATAGATTATGTCAAGGAGCGCTATGGCTATGACCATGTGGCCCAGATAGCTACCTTTGGCACTATGGCTGCCAAGGGTGCTCTTCGTGATGTGGGACGGGTGCTGGGCATGTCCTTCGCTGAAGTGTCCGAGATTGTCAAGCTTATACCGAACGAGCTCCATATTACCATTGACAAGGCTCTGAAGGGTGTGGCTGACCTGAAGGCCATGTATGAAACCAGGCCAGAAGTGAAGCGGCTCATTGACATTGCTCGAAAACTGGAAGGGTTGCCACGAAATGCTTCCACCCATGCGGCGGGAGTGGTGATTGCCCGTCATCCACTGACAGACTATGTGCCAGTTTCCGTTTCCGATGGCACTTTGGTGACAGAGTTTGACAAGGACCATGTGGAGGAACTGGGACTTTTGAAGATGGACTTCCTGGGCCTCAGAACTCTTACGGTCATTGCCGATACCCTGAAAAACATCAAGGAGCAACGGGGGGAGACGGTGGATATCGACCACATTCCCCTAAAGGATGAACTGACATCTAAAATGCTCTGTGAAGGGCGTACTGGGGCAGTGTTTCAGATGGAATCTCCGGGCATGACCCGCCTAGTGATGGACCTGGCACCAGAGAGCTTCGAGGATTTGATTCCCACCGTGGCCCTTTATCGCCCAGGGCCCTTGGGCAGCGGCATGGTGGATGATTTCATCGCTGGTCGCCACGGCAGGAAGAAGCCGGAGTATATGCATCCTTTGTTGGAACCTATCCTGAAGGAAACCTTCGGGGTGGTGCTCTATCAGGAGCAGGTTATGCAAATTGTGCAGGTGCTGGCAGGCTTCTCCTTGGGGCAGGCAGATTTACTGCGCCGGGCCATGGGCAAGAAGAAACATGAGATACTGATGGCACAGAAGGAGAACTTCCTAAAAGGCTGTGCTGTCAATAACATTGATTCTAAACTGGCGGAGCATATTTTCGACCTTCTGACCCATTTTGCTGACTATGGTTTCAATAAGTCTCATAGTGCAGCCTATGGCCTGGTGGCCTGGCAGACAGCCTACCTCAAGGCTCATTATCCCCAGGAATTTATGGCGGCCATGCTCACCAGTATCATGGATACCCAGAAGGTGCCCTTTTACATCGACCTCTGCCGTCGTATGAAGCTGAAGATTTTGCCTCCCGACATCAATGCCAGCCATGGCACCTTCAGTGTGGATGGGGAAGCGATACGCTTCGGTTTGGCTGCAGTGAAGAATGTGGGGGAAAGTGCCATCGAGAACGTGGTGGCGGAGAGGGAAAAGGGTGGTCCCTTTACTTCTTTGGTAGATTTCTGCAGCCGGGTGGATTCCCGCATTCTCAACAAGAGGGTGATGGAGAGCCTGGTGAAATGCGGGGCCTTTGACAGCCTGGGAGCTAAGCGAAGCCAGTTGCTGGCTATCCTGGACAGGGCGGTGAGTGAAGCAAATACTGCTCAGAAGGACCGTCTCAGCGGCCAGATCGGACTCTTTGGCGAGGAAGCCTTGGGCGGAGCCATGGAGATTCCTTTGCCCGATATTGAGGAATCTCCAGAAATGGAACGCTTGAGGTGGGAGAAGGAGATAACCGGTTTCTATATAACTGGCCATCCCTTGAATCAATTTGAGAGAAAGCTTGCCAATCTGCCTGCCATCCAGGCGTTACGTGAGGGTGCTGCACGTGACAAGCAGGTGGTGCGGATAGGCGGGCTTTTGGCAGAAGCCAAGCGCCACACCACCAAGAAGGGTGACACCATGTGCTTTGCTGTGCTGGAAGATTTTTCCGAGAAGATAGATGTGACAGTTTTTCCAAAGGTCTTTTACCAGAATCTCAATCTTCTTTTGCCGGATATGCCTGTGGTAGTGCAGGGGCGGCTGGATATAGATGAAGAGCGTATCTCAGTGCTGGCGGACAGGTTCTGGCCACTGGCGGACTACCACCCGGAGTTCTTTCTCTCCCTGCCTGTCGGGGCAGAATTCAAGGCTAAACAGGCAGGAGTGGAAAAAATTCTGCGGGAACATCCAGGAGAGGATCCCGTTCACCTGCAGGTGGGAGGCCGCTGGCAGCTTTTGCCAGAGGGGCTTGCCGATGATGACGAGACTCGGGAAGCCTTGGTGGAACTCTTGGGGGAATCTGCTGTAAAGAAGCGTTGATGAGCTTTGCAAGCAAGGTGCAGCCCTGCTTGCAAGGTTTGTCCCATAATGATAAAATGTTGCCAATGCGATTTCGTGCCGCATTGAAGTAAGATTGTAAGGAGTTGCTCATCCATTTTGGGTAAAAAACTATATTTCAAAGTCCTGGCAGCAGGGCTTTCTGCTTGTATTTTTTGTGGTTCTGCTGCTACGGTTCTGGCTGCGCATAGCCGGGCTTTGTATGATGTCAAGCCTTTGGAAAGGCCAGAGGTGGAAGGGCTTGTCATCAGTCCTTCTGACAAGCTGCCAAACCTTACTGCCAGGTCGGCGGTGGTGCTTGATGCAGCCACCGGTATGGTGATATACTCCCGGGATATGGATGCGCGACGCTATCCTGCCAGTACCACTAAGATTATGACTCTTATTGTGGCCCTGGAGCAGGGCAATCTGGATGATATTGTCACCGTTAGCAAAAATGCAGCAGGCATGGAAGGCTCCACTCTTTGGTTGGAGCCAGGGGACAAAGTGCCTTTAGGGGAACTTCTCTATGGCATGATGATGTCTTCGGGCAATGATGCCACCATCGCTGTGGCAGAGCATATAGCAGGCTCTGTACCCGCCTTTGTCCGCATGATGAATGAGAAGGCAGAGTCCATAGGGGCAAATGATACTCATTTCGTGAATCCCAATGGCCTGCCGGATGAAAAACATTACAGCACTGCCCACGATCTGGCCTTGATAGCTGCTTATGGCTACAGGCTGCCAAAGTTTGAGGAGATAGTCAGCACCAGGGAAACAACTTTTCCTTGGGTAAAGGATGATACCCACCGCCTCCGCAATGAAAACCAGATGCTCTGGCTCTATGAGGGGGGCAATGGTGTGAAGACCGGCTATACGGATGCTGCCGGGCGCTGTCTGGTTTCCGGTGCCAAGGAAAAGGGCCTGCAGCTGGTGGCAGTGGTGCTGGACAGCGTCTATATGTGGAACGATTCCATTGCCCTATTGGATTATGGTTTCGAACAGGTGCAGCCGGAAGATATCTTCAGCAAGGGGCAGGTGGTATGTACTGTGCCTGTGTCAGGAATTCTGCAGGGAGAAGTGGAGCTGAAGACTGCCAAGGATTTGGCTATTGCCCAGCTAAAGGATGGCCAGAAGGTAAAGTATGATCAGAAGCTGGAAGTGCCTGAAAGCCTGGACGCTCCCGTGAAAGAGGGAGATAAGGTCGGCAGGCTTGTGCTGACCCGGGATGGTAAGGAAGTTGGGGCAGTAGACCTTTTGGCTGCCAGGAGCCTGGAGACGAAAGAGCTAGGATTTTTTGCCCGGCTTATGGCTTGGTTTCATTCTCTTTGGAAAGGGATATTCTGATGGAAGCCAGATTGCAGAAGATTATCAGTCAGGCAGGCATAGCCTCCAGACGGGCAGCCGAGGCCATGATTCTTGAGGGCCGTGTCCAAGTAGATGGTGTTATCGTCAGGGAACTGGGGGTAAAATACGATCCGGTGCAGGTGGAAATAAAGGTGGACGGCAAGGCCATCAGGTCTGCAGAGAACCATGTGTACTACTTGCTAAACAAACCCAAGGGATATGTTTCCACCACCAGTGACGAGCGGGGGCGCCGGACAGTGCTGGACTTGCTGCCAGAGGTGAAAGAACGTATCTATCCCATCGGCAGGCTGGATATGAACACGGAGGGACTCCTGCTGCTCACTAACGACGGAGAACTGATGAACGGTCTGCTCCATCCCCGCTATGAGGTGCAGAAAACCTATGTGGCGAGGATTGCCAAGGGGCTTTCGGAAGAGGAAATCACTGCGCTTAGGGAAGGAGTTAAGCTGGAAGATGGCTTAACCGCCCCGGCTCGAGTTCGGGTCCTGGCAGAGGAGCCTGGCCGTACCCGGGTGGAAATAACCATTCACGAAGGTCGGAACCGGCAGGTCAGGCGCATGTTCCAAGTGGTGGGGCATGAGGTGCTGGCTCTGAAGAGGACAGCCTTTGCGGGACTTACCCTGGAGGGAGTAAAGCGGGGAGAGCACCGTGCTTTGGCTGATGATGAAATCAAGATGTTATACGATACAGCAGGGAGGCAGCGGGGCTGATGGAGCAACGGATTATAATCATTGGTGGCGGCCCCGCCGGCATGATGGCTGCCATCAAGGCGGCAGAAACCAATGAGTCCATGGGGGGCCAGGTGGAAATTCTCCTTTTGGAGAAGATGAAAAGGCCCGGCCGTAAGATGATGATTACCGGCAAGGGACGTTGCAATATCACCAACGCTGCTGATGTGCCGGAAATCATCAAGAATATCCATGGCAATGGCCGGTTCCTTTTCAGCTCCATGCAAGCTTTTGACAACCGTGCAGTCATCGATTTCTTTGAGGAGCAGGGGGTGGCAGTCAAAGTGGAGCGGGGCCAGCGGGTGTTCCCCGTGTCCGACAAGGCTCAGGATGTGGTGGATGCCATGGTCAGCCGTCTCCATGAGCTGGGAGTCAAGATTGAGACCGAGGCAGCCGTCAAAGATATCCTTACAGAGGAAGGTAAGGTCAAAGGGGTACGGCTGAAGTCCGGTGCCATCTACAAGGCTGATGCTGTCATTTTGGCGGTTGGGGGAGCTTCCTACCCTGGCACCGGCTCCTCAGGGGATGGCTATGAAATGGCCAGGGCTTTGGGGCACAGCATAGTGCCCATCAGGCCTTCTTTGGTGCCCCTTACCACGGAAGAGGAGTGGGTGCAGGAGGTTCAGGGGCTCTCCTTGCGGAATGTGCGGGCCGAGCTGCTGGTGGATGGCAGGAGCGAGATGTCCCTTTTCGGGGAAATGATGTTCACCCATTATGGGGTCACAGGGCCGGTAATTCTTTCCATGAGCCGGGAAGCTTCGGGCTTTTTGGCAGAGGGTGAACATTTTATCGAGCTTTCCTTGAATCTTAAGCCTGCCCTTTCAGAGGAGAAGCTTGAGGCCCGGCTGCAACGGGATTTTGAAAAATACCAGCGTAAAGAACTGAAGAATGGCTTGGTGGACCTGCTGCCCCATAAGCTTATTGAACCGGTGCTGGACGCAGCCTATCTGGCCCCTGACAAGCCTGTACATCAGGTAACGGTGGAGGAGCGCAAGCGCTTGGTTCACACCCTGCAGCATTTGGTGCTGACCATCACCGGCACCCGTCCACTGACGGAGGCCATTGTAACGGTAGGGGGCGTTTCCGTAAAGGAGATAGAGCCTCGCAGCATGGAGTCAAAACTGGTGAAGGGGCTTTACCTGGCAGGAGAAGTGGTAGATGTGGATGCCTTCACCGGCGGCTACAACCTTCAGGCGGCCTTTTCCATGGGAGCGGCTGCGGGCTGCTGGAGCATTTGGAATCTTGAGTAGGAAAGCAAAGAATTAGATTATTGGTATTTTGAAAGGGGATTGGGCATGGCAGAATTGATGACAATAGATAAAGTTTCCCAAGGTCTTCAGGGGGAAGTAGAGATTCCCGGGGATAAATCCATTTCCCATCGCAGTGTGATGTTGTCTGGCTTGGGCAGCACTCAAGTGCATATCACCAATTTTCTTCATGCCCAGGACTGTCTTTCCACAGTGGCCTGTCTGAGAGCTCTGGGGGCTGAGATTGAGTTCCAGGGTGAGACGGAGCTGACGGTGAAGGGCCAAGGACTCAATGGATTGCAGGAACCAGGCACCATTATTGATGCAGGAAACTCCGGCACTACCCTGCGGCTGATGATGGGCCTGCTTTCTGCCCAGCCCTTCTTCACCGCCTTTACAGGGGATGCTTCCCTGCACAGGCGCCCTATGGGACGTGTGGCCAAACCCCTGGCCCAGATGGGGGCCAGAATCTACGGCCGGGAAGAAAATACCAAGCTGCCCCTGGCCATTGTGCCAGCTGAAGGTGGGCTGAAGGGAATCTCATACCAGAGTCCTGTGGCCAGCGCCCAGGTGAAATCCGCTTTGCTTTTGGCAGGCATGTACGCTGAGGGGCCCACTACGGTGACAGAGCCCTTTGTTTCCCGTGACCATACAGAGCGCATGTTGGCAGCCTTTGGGGTGGAGACAGAGCGCCAGGGTACATCAGTGACAATCAGGCCCGTAAAACCTGAGGATTACAAGGCGCCAGCCGCCATTGAGGTGCCGGGGGATATCAGCTCAGCCGCCTACTGGCTGGTGGCAGGTGCTATACTGCCGGGTAGCAAGCTGCTGCTGCGCAATGTAGGCATCAATGAGACCCGTACGGGCATATTGGACGTGCTCAAGGATATGGGGGCCAAGCTGGAGCTTAAGAACAAGCGTGTTTCTGGCGGGGAGGCAGCGGCAGATATCTGTGTGGAAGCAGGTCCCTTGCATGGCACTTCCTTTGGGGTAGAAATCATGCCCAGGCTCATTGATGAGATTCCCATTATCGCTGTGGCGGCGCTGATGGCTGAAGGAGATACCATTATCACCGGCGCCGGAGAACTTAGGGTTAAGGAGACCGACAGGCTGGCAGCCATTGAAAAAGAGTTCAATAAGCTGGCCCCTGGGGCTGTGGAGGCATCGGAGGATGGCTTGGTCATTCATGGGGGAAGGCCCCTGGGCAAGGCCAGGTGCTTTACTTATGATGACCATCGTATTGCCATGTCCCTGGCGATTTTGGGAGCAGCGGGAGAAGGAGTGAAGCTGGAGAATCCCGGCTGCGTGAACATTTCCTATCCGACCTTTTATGGTGAGCTTGAAAGATTGAGAAAGGCTTAAGCGTTTCTTGAGATAAATAATTAAACGGGGGGATTCCTTTGCAGGATTCAGAGAAGAAACTTGTGGTAGCTATTGACGGCCCTGCCGGTGCAGGCAAAAGCACGGTGGCCCAGCTGGCAGCCAAGGAACTTGGCTACACTTACATCGATACGGGAGCTATGTACAGGGCTTGTGCCTGGAAGGCCTTGCAGACGGGGCAGGAAGTGACAGATGAGCTCATCGTGTCCCTGATGCCGGATATTGATGTGAACCTCAGCTATGCGGAAGGCAAAACCAAGGTAACTGTGGACGGCACCGATGTAACGGGGGAGATCCGTACCCCGGAAATTAATGCCATTGTTTCCCAGGTGGCCCGTCTTGGCCCTGTGCGTGAGAAGATGGTGGATCTCCAGAGAAAGATGGCAGACCGGGGCGGTGTGCTCATGGATGGCCGTGATATTGCCACCAATGTGCTGCCCGGGGCAGATGTGAAGATTTTCCTCACTGCTTCTATTGAAGAAAGAGCCAAGCGTCGTTATCTGGAAATGAAGGAAAAGGGCTATGACGTGACCCTGGAACAGCTGAAGAAAGACATCGCTGCCCGGGACAAGGCGGACTCTGAACGGGAGATTTCTCCCCTGGTCCAGGCTGAGGATGCGGAGCTTTTGGATACCACGGGACTTTCCATAGAGGAAGTGGTGCAGCGCATCCTGGAAATGTGCAGGTGCTGAAATGCTTTATTCATTGCTTAAAGTTATTTTTTGCATATTCTTCAAGGTGCTTTTTCGGGCGGAAATCAAAAATGCTGACAGGCTGCCCAAGGAGGGTGCTTTTATCCTGGCTGCTAACCATATGAGCAACTGGGACCCGCCTCTTTTGGCATGTTTTGCTACCCGTTCTGTGGGCTATATGGCCAAGGAAGAGCTTTTTGAACACCCGGTATTTGGAGCGGCTATCCGGCGCTGTCATGCTTTTCCTGTTAAGCGGGGGGCAGCTGACCGTGGGGCAATCAAGACGGCAGTGCAAGTGTTGAAGGGGGGGCACTGCTTGGGGCTTTTCCCCGAGGGAACCCGCAGCAAAGATGGAAAGCTTCACAAGGCTGAGGCCGGAGTCGGGCTAATTTCCGCCATGTCTGGGGCGCCCGTGGTGCCAGCGGCCATTATTGGCACAGACAAGATGTTTAAAAGTGGCAGTTTCTTTCCCAAATTAAAGGTTATCTATGGTGAGCCCATGAGCTTTACTGGCGATCGCAAGGACAAGGAACAGTTGGCTGCTTTCTCCCAATCTATTATGGATAGGATTGCTGAACTGAAATCCGCCAATGAGTAAAGATTTGTAAAATAATCTTGAAAAAATGAAAAAAAATTGTTTGCCTGTGCGGACTCATGTTATACTGTATCGTAGATTGCAAAAAAGTACTCGTATGTGGAGCTTTTTTGCAAGATTAAATGATATGGTGGTAGATGTATGGAAGTAATCTTAGCAGATTACCTGGGCTTTTGTTATGGTGTAAAGCGTGCCATTAAGATAGCCCGTGAGAATGCTTCCGAAGATGGCACGTCATGTACTCTTGGGCCAATCATTCACAATCCGCAGATGGTGGAGCGTCTGAAATCTGAGGGCGTAGGCACTGTAGAAAGGCTTGATGAATTGCCAAGAGGCACCATTATCATAAGGTCTCATGGTGTTGGTCCTGAGGTTTATCAGGATGCGGAAGAGCGCGGACTTAATGTGGTTGATGCTACATGCCCACATGTTAAGAAGGCGCAGCTTTCAGCCAAGGAACTGGTTGATGATGGCTATAGCGTGGTCATTATTGGTGAAAAACAGCATCCAGAGGTCAAAAGCATCTTTGAATGGTCGGGGCGTAAGGCTGTTGTTCTGGAAACAGAGGCTGAAGCCGATGAGCTGGAATCCTGTGCAAAGCTGGGAATTGTGTGCCAGACAACTTTTTCTGGTTCAAAGTTCCGTAAGATTGCGATGCATCTCTTGGAGAAATCCCGGGATGTAAGGATATTGCGTACAATTTGTACGGCTACGGACCAGCGGCAAGCAGCAGCAATTGAACTGGCCCAAAAAGTTGATATGATGCTGGTCATTGGCGGCAAGAACAGTGCCAATACCACCCGTTTGGCGCAGTTATGCGCAGAACATTGTCTGACTTATCACATCGAGACGGCAGCGGAGCTCCGTGACGAGTGGTTTGACAAAATAGAAAAAATTGGTATTACAGCGGGCGCATCCACGCCTGACTGGATTATCAAGGAGGTATATAAAAAGTGTCAGAACAGAGCATGAAGGAATTATTGGAAGAAGCAGAGAGCTCAATGCCGGATATCCAGGAGCGTACCGTTGTTACTGGTGAAGTTATCCAGGTTTCCCGCGATGAAGCTTATATCGATATCGGCTATAAGCAGGAAATTGCTGTGCCGAAGCGTGAGCTTGCTTACCCCACTCCGGACTCCGCTGAGGATGTAGTGAAGGTTGGCGACAAGATTGATGTTTACATCGTCTCCCTTGGCGGCGACAATGGCGGCATCCTTTCCAAGGTCAAGGCTGACCGCATGGTTGCCTGGAAGGAAATGGAAGCTGTTCAGGAGCGTGGCGAGACGGTTCAGGCTCAGGTGAATCAGGTTGTCAAGGGTGGCCTTGTTGCTTCTGTCAATGGCCTTCGTGGTTTCATTCCTGCTTCCCAGATGGAGCTTCACTTTGTGAAGGATCTCTCCGTCTATGTTGGCCAGACTGTTGAGGCTGAGATCATTGAGATTGATGTCCACAAGCAGCGTCTGGTGCTCTCCCGCCGTAACCTCCTGGAGAAGGAGCGTTCCGAGAAGGAAGGCGAGATTTTCTCCACTCTCGAGGCTGGCCAGACCGTGCGCGGTACTGTCAAGCGTCTCGTGGACTACGGTGCTTTCATCGATATCGGCGGCGTAGATGGTCTTGCTCATATCTCCGACCTGGCTTGGCACCGCGTGAAGCATCCTTCCGATGTGCTTGAAGTTGGCCAGGAGCTGGATGTGTTCGTGAAGAGCGTTGATGTTGATGCTAAGCGCATCTCCCTCTCCGTGAAGGACACTATGCGTGATCCTTGGCTCGACAAGGCTGAGCGTTATGCAGAGGGCGACTACATCGAAGGTAAGGTCATTAAGCTTACCGACTTCGGTGCTTTCATGGAAATCGAGCCGGGCTTTGACGGCCTTATTCCCATGGGCGAGCTGGCTGAGCGCCGCATTGAGCGTGCCGACGAGGCTGTGCATGTTGGCGATGTAGTGAAGGTTAAGGTCCTCCGCATCGACATGAAGCGCAAGCGCATCTCCCTCAGCATCACCAAGGCCAAGAAGGATGCTGATACTGCTGTGTTCAAGAATTACATGGCTGAGCAGGAAGGCGCTGAGGAAGTACAGGAGTAATTCTGGCTTCATCAACTAGATAAGAAATTTACAGGGGAGTGATGTTTTCGCATCGCTCCCTTGTTCTTTGGTTCAGGACTGAATGAGAAAGAGCACATGAGCAAGAAAGATATGAGCAGAGCCAGGCATCCTGGCATCATCCTCAGGGTGTATCCCGGCAGCCTGGCAGAGGAATTGGAACTGGTGCCCGGGGACAGGATTGTGGCCATTAACGGCGAGGAAGTCCGGGATATTATTGAGCTTTCCTTTGCCATGGCCGATGAAGAGATTGAGCTCCTGGTGGAGCATGAGGATGGGGAACAGGAAATCATCGAGTTTGACAAGGACTTTGACGAGGAACTGGGGGTAGAGTTTGAAAGTGCTGTCTTTGATGGCATCAGGAACTGCGCCAATCACTGCTATTTCTGCTTTGTGGACATGGTGGCTCCCAATATGCGCAGCAGCCTCTCTATCAAGGATGATGACTATCGCCTATCCTTCCTTTACGGCAATTTCGTTACCATGACCAATATGGGACCCAGGGATTTTGAGCGGGTGGAGAAATATCACTTGTCACCCCTTTTTGTCTCTGTCCAGTGCATGAACCCGGAGCTGCGGGCTCAGATGCTGCGCTGTCCTGGAGCGGCCAGGATTGCCAGCCAGCTGGACAATTTGGAGAAGGCCGGAGCAGAATATCACACTCAGGTGGTGCTCTGTGCCGGTCTCAATGATGGGGAGGAATTGGAGCGCACCATCAGAGAAATCGTGGCTAGACGTCCCCATGCTCTTTCCCTGGCTATTGTGCCTGTGGGAGTTACCAAACATCGTACAGATCCCTATCCCTTGCAGCAGTTCGACAGGGAAAGCGCTGGCCAGGTCATCGACCAGGTGGAGAAGTGGCAGCGGAAAATCCAGCAGGAGGAAGGGCGCACTTTCATCTACTTGGGGGACGAGTTCTACTTCCTGGCAGGACGTCCTGTGCCGGGCTCTGAGTTTTATGACGGTTTTCCCCAGTTGGATAACGGCATTGGACTCACCCGGAACTTCATCAATGACTGGGAAGACTATGAAGGCGAGGAAGGTTACTATGAGGAGACTGTTTACCTGGATGTAGTTTCCGGCACCTCTGTGGCTCCCATGCTGCAGGAACTGGCTGACAGGGCGGCCAGGGAGAACCTGCAGGTGCGCATTGTACCAGTGGTGAATGAATACTTCGGCTCCACCGTAAATGTTTCGGGGCTCTTGACAGCCAGGGACATTATTAAAACCCTGCAGTCCCTGCCTGGCAAGCGTAATGGTATTCTGCTGCCGGAGTCGGCCCTGCGCTCAGGGGAGGACGTGTTCCTGGATGATGTCACCCTGCAGGAGTTTGCTGCCCAGTTCCCGGAGGCCAGGGTCGAGCCAGTGCAGACCGGGGCTGATTACAGGGCGGCTCTCACCGATTGGCATGGTTATCATAAAAACCGCAGCGGTGAGACTGCCTATATGTGGCAGAGCAATGCTGCCTATACCAAAACAGTGACGGAATAAGATACTATATATAGAAAGAAGGAAAAGCATATGAAACCCATCGTGGCCATTGTGGGGAGGCCTAATGTAGGCAAATCCACCCTTTTCAACCAGATTGGCAAGAAGCGTGTTTCCATTGTGGATGATATGCCCGGCGTTACCCGGGACCGTATCTATATGGATGCAGAGTGGCTGAACCATGAGTTCACCATGATTGACACCGGAGGCATCGAATTTGATGAAAGTGACCATATCCTAAAGTCCATGCGCCAGCAAGCAGAGCTGGCCATGGAGGAGGCAGATGTGATTTTGTTCCTGGTGGACGG